>JBEIOY010000141.1:0-3651 GCA_040377355.1 Burkholderiaceae bacterium
CCATCATCAGACATCAAAATCAAACCAGTGGTGTCATGGTCTAAGCGACCCACACATTGAATGCCGCGCTCAACCAAGGGTTGAGGTAGTAGGCCGTAGATACTTGGGTGATGACTGGTTTTATGAGAGCACTCATAACCTACTGGCTTATGGAAGGCCACATAAGCTTTTTCATGAAACTCCCAAGTTTCGCCATCCACCTCAAGCTGTAAGTTTTCAAGAGCTATTCTTTCATCGGGGTCTTCAACCAAGACGCCATTGACCTTGACCAACTCAGCGTAAACCAGATCACTGCAGTAGCGACGCGTGCCAAAGCCTTGACTAAATAGGATTTTTTCTAAAGAAAGAGGTTTTGCCATGCTGAGTAAAGAGTACCTATAATGGTGAAAGCAAAATATTACAGCCAACTCGCTGTAAATACTGAATCCTTGGGGAGATGATAGTGCCAGTTATTACCAATATCGAAGATTTGCGAATTTTGCATAAAAAAAGAACGCCTAAGATGTTCTATGACTATGCGGATTCTGGTTCTTGGACTGAGTCAACTTATCGCTCAAATGAATCTGACTTTCAAAAGATCAAGCTACGCCAAAAAGTAGCTGTGAATATGGAAAACAGAACGACCAAAACAAAAATGATTGGTCAAGAGGTGGCGATGCCTGTGGCATTGGCCCCGACTGGCCTTACTGGCATGCAACACGCTGATGGCGAAATCTTGGCTGCCAAGGCTGCCGAGAAGTTTGGCGTGCCATTCTGTTTGTCTACCATGAGCATTTGCTCGATTGAAGATGTAGCTGAGCACACCACCAAACCTTTTTGGTTCCAACTCTACGTCATGAAAGATCGTGCTTTTATCGAGCGCTTGATTGATCGTGCCAAAGCGGCTAACTGTTCAGCTATAGTTTTAACACTCGATCTACAGATTTTAGGTCAGCGCCATAAAGATATTAAGAATGGCTTGACTGCTCCACCAAAATTGACGATTCCAAATATCATCAACATGATGACAAAGCCACGTTGGTGCATGGGAATGTTGGGCACACAGCGCAGAACTTTTAGAAACATTGTTGGGCATGCGACAGGCGTAGGCGATATGTCATCTTTATCATCTTGGACAGCTGAGCAGTTTGATCCAGGCTTGAATTGGGGTGATGTTGAGTGGATTAAAAAACGTTGGGGTGGCAAACTCATCATCAAAGGTATTTTGGATGAAGGTGACGCTCGTTTGGCTGCTAACTCTGGGGCCGATGCCCTGATTGTTTCTAATCACGGTGGTCGCCAGCTAGATGGCGCTGTATCAACTATTCATGCCTTACCTGGCATTGTTGATGCGGTTGGCAAAGACATTGAAGTTTGGATGGATGGTGGCATTCGTTCAGGTCAAGATGTTCTGAAGGCCTGGGCATTGGGTGCCAAAGGTACCTTAATTGGTCGTTCTTTCTTGTATGGTCTTGGCGCCATGGGCGAGGCTGGTGTGACCAAGTGTCTTGAGATCATCCATAAAGAATTGGATATCACCATGGCTTTTACGGGGCACCGAGATATTCATAACGTCACCAAAGATATCTTGTATCCAGGCACTTTTTAAAAGACCTGATTCTCATTGAGAATAACTGAACAATAAGCGACTTAGGTCGCTTATTTTCTTTCTATTTGGCGGTATTTCCTGACCTGCGGTATATTCACTTATATGATGAATCCCACTACTTTAAGCGATAGTATTCAATTGGCTGTAGCGCCAGTTTTCTTATTAACAGCCGTGGCCGGCATGATCGGAGCATTGACTCATCGCTTGGCTCGCGTGATTGACAGATCTCGCGTGCTTCATAAAGAGCTCATGGATGAAAATCTTAAACAGACAATTCGGGACTCTTACAATCAAGAATTAAAAAACATTGCGACGCGCGGACGCTTCATCAATGTCTCAATGATCCTTTTGGTTTTGTGCGCCATCATGATTGGACTAACCATCTTGGAATTATTTTTCGCTGAAACAAGTAGTGGAAAATTAATGGTCTCAGCATTTGTTCTTTATACATTTGTGGCTGGTATCGGCTCATTTATTTTGGCTTTAATTTCTCTTTTGATCGAGGTGCTGATAGCTTCTTACTCGATTCGCTGGAAACCTCATGCCTGAGATAGATTTATAAAAATATAAAAAAGGAAGACGCCATGACCATCTATCAATACAAAGATAAAGCTCCAAAAATTCATGAATCAGCTTTTGTGGCTAAAGAAGCCACATTGATTGGCGATGTTATTTTGAATGAAGATGTGAGTGTCTGGCCAGGTGTGGTGATCCGTGGTGACAATGAGCCCATCACAATAGGCAGGGGCAGTAATGTGCAAGAAGGAACTGTGATGCACACAGACATGGGTTGTCCTTTGACATTGGCTGAGAACGTAACCGTTGGCCATCAAGCCATGTTGCATGGCTGCACGATTGGGGAAAACTCATTGATTGGTATCCAAGCGGTGGTGCTCAATCGTGCTGTGATTGGTAAGAACTGTTTGGTCGGTGCTGGTTCAGTGGTGACCGAGGGTAAAGTATTTCCAGATAACTCTTTGATTCTAGGGTCACCTGCAAAAGTGGTTCGTGAGCTCACGCCTGAAGCGATCGCAGGACTTAAAGCCAGTGCTGAAAATTACGTGGCAAAAAAGAACTTATTCAAAGCCCACCTTGTTGAGCTTCCAAGCAAGTCTTAAGTCCATCAGATGATTCCTGGCTTAGTCCAAATACTCTTGTGGCAAGGCTTGGGAGAGCTGATCTCTCATTTTTTCTTGCCCATCATTCCAGGACCTGTCATAGGTTTGGTTTTTTTGTTGATTTTTTTAATCATCAAAGGACATGTCAATCCATCATTGGCTTTGGTCTCTGATGCTTTCAGTCAACATCTAGGCGTCTTATTCATTCCAGCAGCTGTGGGTGTGATTTTATTTTTACCGCAGTTAAAGGCCAATGCGTTTGCTGTGATTTCTGCTCTCTTAGTGAGTGTGGTGGCCACCATCGTGGTGACCGCAGTTGTGCTGCGCTTCATCTCAAAAAAGGATTCATATGAATCCTAATGATCTACAAATTGCAGAAATTTGGGTCTATCTTTCAGGCAGTCCTTTATTTGCTTTGATCCTAACTTTAACTGCTTACCAAGTCGGCAGTTTCTTTTATCAAAAGACAGAGCGCAATCCTTTGGCTAATCCTGTGGCGATTGCTGTTATTTTGGTGGCTCTTGCTTTGTATTTGGTAGATATGCCGTATCAGAAGTATTTTGAAGGAGCTCAGTTTGTGCACTTCTTATTGGGAACCGCCACAGTCTCTTTGGCCATTCCAATCTATCGAGGTGTGGCAGCGTTGAAGGCTCGCGTGTTCCCATTATTAATTGCTTTACTTTGCGGCGGAGTTGTATCGATTGTCAGTGCTGTTGGTGTGGCTACATTCTTGGGCGCTGACAGTGCCATCATCGGGGCTTTCTACCCTAAATCAGTGACGGCGCCGATTGCCATGGGTGTTGCTGAGCGATTAGGTGTATCACCAACATTGACCGCTGTATTTGCTGTGATCACTGGCATCATTGGTGCCATTTTAGGCAGTCATATTCTGAACCTCTTGGGCATGAAGCAGTGGTGGCAACGCGGCTTTGCAATTGGTGTGGC
>JBEIOY010000160.1:0-3083 GCA_040377355.1 Burkholderiaceae bacterium
CGGTAAACATTGCGCTAATGGAGCAATGCAATACTCCGCATACGCACCACCAACTACCAGAGCGCAAACCCGACTACCCACTTCCAAACTAAAAAAATTATCAGGGTGCGCAATATCGCCACCGATGATTTCACCTGCCAATTCCAAACCAGGTAAATCTGTTCCGCCAGGAGGGACAGGGTAGAAGCCTTGACGCTGTAAAACATCAGGACGGTTAACCCCTGCAGCTCTGACCCTGATCAACACCTGACCAGAACCAGGAAGCGGCAAGACCAAGTCAGGTCTTGTCACCGCCTTTAAAACTTCAGGGGCACCATATTGGCTGATTTCAACAGCACGCATGCCGTATTAGATCGCTTACTTTAAATGGGCTTATTGCTGTTGTTGTTCAGCTTGATCAGCAGGCGCAGCATCAGCTTGTGGTGCAGCACCATTCAAAGGAGCAATACTTGTTCCTTCGTCAGCACACGCAGCCTTCAATGACAAACGCAAACGTCCACGCTCATCAGCAGCCAATAACTTCACACGCACCACTTGACCTTCTTGCAGGTAATCTTTCACATCTTTCACGCGCTCATTAGCGATCTCAGAAATATGCAATAAACCATCCTTACCCGGAAGAATGTTGATCAATGCGCCAAACTCAAGCAACTTCACCACTGGGCCTTCGTAGATCTTGCCAACTTCAGCTTCAGCAGTAATGCCTTCGATACGACGCTTGGCTTCTTCCATGCCTTCGGCACTTGTTGAAGCAATGGTCACAAGACCATCATCAGTGATATCAATGCTAGTACCAGTTTCTTTTGTCAAAGCCTGGATTGTTGCGCCACCCTTACCGATCACTTCACGGATCTTGTCTGGATGAATCTTGATTGTCACCATGCGTGGAGCGTGCTCAGATAGTTCTGTGCGAACACCACTCATGGATTCTTGCATCTTACTCAAAATGTGCAAGCGACCTTCTTTGGCTTGAGCTAATGCAACCTGCATGATCTCTTTGGTAATACCTTGTACTTTGATATCCATCTGTAATGCAGTGATACCGTTTGATGTACCAGCCACCTTGAAGTCCATGTCACCCAAGTGATCTTCATCACCCAAGATGTCTGTCAACACAGCGAAACGATTGCCATCCAAAATCAAGCCCATCGCTACACCAGCCACGTGGGCCTTCACAGGAACACCAGCATCCATCATCGCCAAACAGCCGCCACAAACCGAAGCCATTGAAGACGAACCATTTGACTCAGTGATTTCTGAAACAACACGCAAGCTGTATGCAAACTCTTCTGCGCTTGGCAAGACTGGAATTAAAGCGCGCTTAGCTAAACGACCGTGGCCGATTTCGCGCCGCTTTGGACTACCAACACGGCCTGTTTCGCCAGTGGCAAACGGAGGCATGTTGTAGTGGAACATGAAACGATCACGTTGCTCACCTTCTAAGGCATCAATGATTTGCTCATCGCGTGCTGTACCCAAAGTTGCAACCACCAAACCTTGTGTTTCACCGCGAGTGAACAATGCTGAACCGTGAGTACGTGGCAATACGCCTGTACGAATTTCAATTGGACGAACAGTGCGTGTATCACGACCGTCGATGCGTGGCTCACCATTCAATACTTGACTGCGAACAATCTTTGCTTCAATGTCAAACATGATGTTGTTGGCTTCAACTTCGTCAAATTCACCAGCTTCGGCCAACTTCGTCATCACATCTTTTGTCACTTCTTTCAACTTGGTTGAACGAGCTTGTTTTTGACGAATTTGATACGCTTCACGCAAACCAGCTTCAGCCAATGCAGTCACCTTAGCAATCATTGACTCATTCTTAGGAGCTGCCTGCCAATCCCACTCAGGCTTACCACCTTCGCGCACTAGATCATTGATTGCATTGATCGCTGTTTGCATTTGCTCATGACCATAAACAACTGCGCCCAACATGATCTCTTCAGATAATTGATAAGCCTCAGATTCAACCATCAACACAGCAGATTGAGTACCAGCAACGATCAAATCTAATTCACTGGTCGCTTGCTGAGTGCGTGTTGGGTTCAACATGTATTGACCATCTTTGTAGCCAACACGAGCAGCACCCACTGGACCGCTGAATGGAATGCCAGAAACAGCTAAAGCTGCTGAAGCACCAATCAATGCAGGAATATCTGCAGGCACATCTGGGTTGATCGATACCACATGAATCACCACTTGCACTTCGTTCAAGAAACCTTCTGGGAACAAAGGACGCAATGGGCGATCGATCAAACGAGAAATCAGCGTTTCACCTTCTGAAGGACGGCCTTCACGACGGAAAAAACCACCTGGAATCTTACCGGCAGCATATGTCTTTTCTAAATAATCAACTGTGAGCGGAAAGAAGTTTTGACCTGGCTTGGCATTTTTTGCACCAACCACTGTTGCCAAAATCACTGTGTCATCCACATCAACTAAAACTGCACCACCTGCTTGGCGAGCAATCTCACCAGTTTCCATACGAACAGTGTGTGAACCCCATTGAAAACTTTTTACTACTTTATTAAACATCGTCATTTCTGTATATCTCCAATCAACATTTGCCATAGAAAATCAGCGCTATGGCAGCACTGGAGCAATTAGTGGCTTTGCGGAGTAAGGATGCCATTCCAAAGAAAGGCTTAGAGAGGATAGTTAACCTGTCTTTGGAATGACACGGGTCCTGTACTGCGAGCAGCCACCGACTACTCAAAACGATAATGCCTGCCAAAGTCAAACTGAGGCAGGCATTGTCGGAATTACTTACGTAGACCGAGCTTATCAATCAAAGCGCGATAACGATCAAAATCTTTAGACTTCAAATAGTCGAGTAAACGACGGCGACGACTGACCATCTTCAACAAGCCACGACGGCTGTGATGATCTTTAGCATTTGCTTTGAAGTGAGGTGTTAAATCATTGATGCGAGCAGTTAACAAAGCAACTTGAACTTCAGGACTGCCTGTGTCATTTGCTGCACGTGCGTTATCTTTAACAATAACGGCTTTATCAGCTGTAAGAATAGCCATTTTTAAACTCCATACTTGCGAACAAACGAGCTTGAGATTCAATAA
>JBEIOY010000231.1:0-1507 GCA_040377355.1 Burkholderiaceae bacterium
CGAGTTTTTACAAACTACCTTTTGTAGAAGGAACCACACCACTGGCACGAGGGTCCAATTCCAAAGCCATGCGCAAAGCACGGCCAAAGGCCTTGAACACTGTTTCAATTTGGTGGTGCGCATTGATGCCGCGAATATTGTCGATATGCAAAGTCACACCCGCGTGGTTCACGAACCCGCGGAAAAACTCAATCGTCAAATCAACATCAAAATCACCCACGCGTGCACGCGTGAACGGCACATGGAACTCCAAACCTGGGCGACCTGAAAAATCAATCACCACGCGAGACAAGGTTTCATCCAAAGGCACATAAGAATGTCCATAACGGGTGATGCCTTTTTTGTCGCCCACTGCCTTGGCAATCGCTTGACCCAAAGTGATGCCCACATCTTCAACGGTGTGGTGATCATCAATGTGCGTATCGCCTTTGGCTATTACAGCCAAATCGATCATGCCATGACGAGCAATTTGATCCAACATGTGATCGAGGAACGGGACCCCAGAATTAAGTTGAGCTTTACCCGTACCATCCAGATCGAGAACAACCTGAATTTGGGTTTCTGAAGTATTTCGAGTGACGTCTACGTTGCGCATACCGTCATAATATCACCGTCCCCCCGAAATTCCACCCCGTGGTAATCTTCTGAAGGTGCTGATTTTGAAAGAAATTAGCTAAAAATCATTGAAATAATCGCATAAATTACTGAATTAATAAGGCAAGACAAGAAGATGAGCCGTTTTTGGAGCAAAACTGTTAAAGAGTTAACGCCTTATGTTCCTGGCGAACAACCCAAATTAAGTCAGCTCATCAAGCTCAATACCAATGAGAGCCCTTATGGTCCCTCTCCGAAAGCATTGGCCGCCATCGCTGCAGCCAATACCGAAGCCTTGCGCCTTTATCCAGACCCCAATTCAGATGCCTTGAAACAAAGCATTGCCAAACTGCATGGCCTGACGCCCAATCAAGTATTTATTGGCAATGGCTCTGATGAAGTATTGGCCCACGTATTTTTGGGTTTACTTAAACATGAGCACCCCATTCTGTTTCCAGACATCACTTACAGTTTTTATCCGGTGTACTGCAAGCTGTATGACATTGCTTTTGACAATATTCCACTGAGTGATGACTTTTCAATTTCAGTTGATGACTACCTGAAGAAAAACAATGGGCGCAATGGCGGCATCATTTTTCCGAACCCGAACGCACCCACAGGTAAAGCCTTACCTTTAAAAGACATTGAAAGATTGCTTCAATCCAACAAAGACAGCGTTGTGGTCATTGATGAAGCTTATGTTGATTTTGGCACTTCATCAGCCGTGTCATTGATGAAGCAATACAACAATCTCTTAGTCACTCATACTCTATCAAAGTCATATGCTTTGGCTGGCTTGCGTGTGGGTTATGCAGTCGGTCACTCTGATTTGATTGAAGCACTTGAGCGCGTTAAAAACAGCTTTAACTCTTACCCGATTGATAAATTAGCGATGGCTGGCGCCATGGCAGCG
>JBEIOY010000206.1:0-2185 GCA_040377355.1 Burkholderiaceae bacterium
CATATTTTCAAAACAGTGATGAATGTCGAATTGGCAAATCCATTCCCAGTCATGCCTTATTCAGAGACCATGGCACGCTTTGGGTCAGATAAACCTGATTTGAGAGTGAAGCTTGAATTCACAGAGTTGACCGATGTGATGAAAGATGTGGATTTCAAGGTTTTCTCAGGCCCCGCAAATCAAGAAAATGGTCGTGTGGTTGGTTTGAGAGTTCCTGGTGGCTCAGTGATTAGCCGCAGTGATATTGATGATTACACTCAGTTTGTATCAATTTATGGTGCTAAAGGCTTGGCCTGGATCAAGGTCAACGAGATTGCAAAGGGCCGTGATGGCTTGCAATCTCCAATCGTTAAAAATCTTCACGATGCAGCGATTGCTGAAATCCTTAAGCGAACTGAAGCAAAAGATGGCGACATCATTTTCTTCGGCGCCGATAAAGCCAAAGTGGTCAATGATGCAATCGGCGCCTTGCGTCTAAAGATTGGTCATTCTGCTTGGGCCAAAGAAAATGGTTTGATGGAACAAACTTGGCAACCAATGTGGGTTGTTGATTTCCCAATGTTTGATTATGACGATGATGCAGCGCGTTGGGTTGCTTGCCACCATCCGTTCACAAGTCCAAAAGACGAACATCTCAAATACCTAGAAACAGATCCTGGTAAGTGCTTGGCTAAAGCTTATGACATGGTTCTGAACGGTTGGGAAATTGGTGGTGGTTCAGTTCGTATTCATAAAGAGTCTGTGCAAAGCCAAGTATTCCGTGCATTGAACATTGGCCCTGAAGAAGCTCAAGCAAAGTTTGGTTTCTTGTTAGACGCACTTCAATACGGCGCACCTCCGCACGGCGGCATTGCTTTTGGTCTAGATCGAATTGTCACAATGATGACTGGTGCAGAGTCGATTCGTGATGTGATTGCTTTCCCTAAAACACAAAGAGCTCAATGTTTGTTAACTCAAGCCCCAAGCCCTGTTGACGAGAAGCAATTGCGAGAACTCCACATTCGTTTACGCAACACAGAAATGCCTGCATGAAAATCCCAATCTCGGTACTAGTCGTTATTTACACGACTAGCAACGAGGTTTTGTTGCTAGAAAGAAAAGACCACCCGGGCTTTTGGCAGTCTGTGACTGGCAGTCTGGATGCGCTTGATGAACCGCTGATCGAGGCGGCAGCTCGAGAACTCTTTGAAGAGACGGGCATCGATGTATCAATGCTGCCTGTCAACTCTTTGCAATCCATGAATCAACAGATTCAGTATGAAATTTATCCTCAATGGCGCCATCGTTATGCCGAGGGCGTCACTATGAATACCGAGCACTGGTTTAAGATTCTTTTACCTAATCGCGTACCGGTCATTCTGGCTCCAAGAGAGCATATAGCCCACCAATGGCAGCCTATTGAGATGGCAGCCTCACTTTGTTTTTCACCAAGTAATCAGCAAGCAATACTCAAGCTTAATTCTGATTAGAATTAAGCCATGTCGCTTCTAAGAAAAGATCGTTGGCAAAGTATTGAAAACCTTGATTTGTTAGAGGGTGGGAATAATTACTTCAAGGTGCTCGAAGCTTCTCTACTGAGCGCAAAAAAATCAATTTATCTTGAGACTTATATTTTCTCAAATGATGAACAGGCAAAGAGAATTGCAGGTCTATTGTGTCAGGCAGCCTTAAATGGCTTGGATGTCAAAGTAATTATTGATTGGTTAGGCTCAAGCAACTTTTCTTTCGAACAGGATTTTTTAAGGGCGGGGGTTCAGCTGACTCATTACAACCCATCATGGTTTGGTCGTTTTGGGTTTTCTAGAACCCATAGAAAATTAGTTGTGATTGATGAAGCTCAAGCCTTTGTTGGCGGTATCAATATTTGTGCTGACAATCTCTCTTCAGATGGAGAAATCTTAAAAGGTATCAGATGGGATTTAGCCTTGCATGCAACGGGAACTATTGTTGAAAAGGTACATGCCACTTTTTTACGTCAGTGGCAAAGAATGCAACCCAAAGCATTGCATCCTAGAAACATTTTTAAAAGAATTTTGGATCAGGAATTGCCTTGGGGTACCAGTCATTTTTTGGGTTTAAGGCACGGTCAAAAACCGAGTCTCGCATTTATTGCTAGAGACAATCTTCATCACCGTCGCGATATCGAAAGGGCGTACTTAAAAGCCATCGGACAGTCTAGAGAAGA
>JBEIOY010000112.1:0-4796 GCA_040377355.1 Burkholderiaceae bacterium
CCAGCGCCCTCCATGGTGACAGGCGCTGTCATAGCAATTTTTGACGATGTGTCTGCTTCAATGGTGACGGGGGCTGTCATCGCAATTTTTTCTGATTGCTTTTTGACAGGATCTTCATTGTTACCAAAGATAAAGTCAGCTATCTGACGAAATCCTTTATTAGATGCTTCACTCAAAGTACCAGTGACCAATACTTCCGCGATGATCATGGGCTGATAACGGCGCACTTCAAAACCCTCTTCTTTTTTGATGACTTCATAACGTGGCTCTTCATTGGCCATAGCGCCACCCATGAACAAGGATAGAGCTGCAAAGCTCAGAAGTAACTTCAATGCTTGTTTTGTCAACATTCAGATCACTGCTCTTTTCTGCGGAACACAGGTTTTGCATCAGCACTTTCTTTAGGGGCAAACTTGTAACCTTCATAGTCAAAGTCTTTTAAGTCAGCTACTTTATCAATTTTGTTATCAATGATGAAACGAGTCATCAGGCCCCTTGCACGTTTGGCGTAGAAAGAAACGATTTTGTATTTGCCCGCTTTTTCATCCTGAAAGACGGGGGCCACAATCGGAAAACCCAATTTATCCGCTTTAACAGATTTGAAATATTCGTCTGAAGCCAAGTTGATCAGGGTTTTAGATTTATGTCTTTCAAGCTCTTCTTTTAAAGCCAGGGTAATTTTGTCACCCCAAAAAGCATAGAGATCTTTGCCAATGGTGTTTTTGAATGATGTGCCCATTTCCAAACGGTATGGCTGCATCAAATCCAAAGGCTTTAAAACACCGTAGAGGCCAGAGAGCACTCGGACATGCTCTTGGGTGTAGTCCAGAGCCTTGGCGTTCAAGGATGCGGCATCAAGCCCCTCATACACGTCGCCATTAAACGCCAAAATAGCTTGTTTACTGTTTTTAGTTGTGAACTTTTTAGACCACTCGCCAAAACGCGCCACGTTCAAAGCAGCTAATTTGTCAGATAAGTCCATCAATTCAGCAACTTCTTGTAAAGACAGCTTCTTTAAATCTGTCGCCAACTTGGCTGATTCATTGATAAAAATAGGCAAGGTATGCTTGTCCGTGGAAGGCGGCGTGTCATAGTCCAAACTTTTTGCGGGCGAAAGTACGATCAACATGGCAGAATATTCAAATTAAATGAATCTAAATAATACTGCTTTGAGACAAATACCGCTTCCTTCTCGCTTACCCAAAGTTGGCACCACTATTTTTACAGTGATGTCAGCCCTTGCCAATGAGTACAAAGCCATCAACTTGGGTCAAGGCTTTCCAGACTTTGATTGCGACCCAGCGTTACCAGAAGCTGTTTATAAAGCGATGCGGGACGGTCACAATCAATACCCACCGATGGCGGGTATTGCACCCTTGCGCGAAGCGGTTAGTCAAAAAATTAAATCTTTGTATGGTCATCACTACGACCCCGACACAGAGATCACAATCACCGCCGGTGGAACTCAAGGAATTTTCACAGTGATTGCGTGTGCGATTAATCCTGGCGATGAAGTGATTGTGATTGAACCTGTCTACGATTCTTACATCCCCTCAATCGATACGGTTGGAGGCACAGCAGTGCCGGTGCAATTGATGGTGAAGCGAAATGACTCTGGCGACATCACCGGCTATGAAATCCCATGGGATGCCATGGCAAAAGCCATCACACCTCGCACCAAAATGATCATGATCAACTCGCCTCATAATCCCACGGGGATGGTCTGGCAGTCTGCTGATGTTGATCGCTTGGCTGATTTGGTTCGAGACACAGATATTTTGATTTGCAGTGATGAGGTCTATGAGCACATGGTCTTTGATGGTAAAGACCATCAAAGCGTGGCGCGTCACCCTGAATTAGCACAACGCAGTTTTGTTGTTTCTAGCTTTGGTAAAACTTATCACGTCACTGGCTGGAAAGTTGGCTATGTGGCCGCTCCTGCGCATTTGAGCACAGAGTTTAGAAAAGTTCATCAGTTCAACGTCTTCACCATCAACACCCCGGTGCAGTACGGCTTGGCTGATTATTTAAAAAATCCTGATCCTTATTTAAACTTGGCTGGGTTCTATCAGATCAAAAGAAATTACATGCGCCAAGGTTTGGAGCAAACCAAGTTCAAGCTCTTGCCAGCGCCTGGCACTTATTTCCAATGTGTTGATTACACACAGCTGGGCATCCCACAAGCCAAGTTGAATAGTTCTGATTTTTGTCAGTGGCTAACAAAAGAAGTGGGGGTGGCAGCTATTCCGGTATCTGCTTTCTACAGCGACCCGGTTGAATCAGGAGTGATTAGATTCTGTTTCGCTAAAAAAGAGAGTACTTTGGCTGAAGCACTTAAGAGACTTCAAAGTATTTAATTAATAGTTATTTTTTTAGTTGGCTGTTTGATGATTTGAACATCCAAGTTTGTTACAAAAGGAAAGATGATGGCAAAGAAGCAAGGCATGATTGATATTTATAGTTGGGCAACCCCCAACGGTCACAAGGTCCACATCATGATGGAAGAATGTGGTTATCGCTTGGGCAAGGATTGGCTGGCTCACCCCATTGATATTGGAGCTGGCGATCAGTTCACCAAAGAGTTTTTAGCCATCAGCCCTAACAATAAGATTCCGGCTATGGTTGATCCCAATGGTCCAGATGGCAAACCAATCGCCTTATTTGAATCTGGTGCAATTTTGTTGTATCTTGCCAGCAAGACGGGTCGCTTTCTACCAAAAACAGATCGCGCTAAATTTGAAGTACTGCAGTGGTTGATGTTTCAAATGGGTGGTATTGGTCCGATGCTGGGTCAAACTCATCACTTCAGAATCTATGCACCAGAAAAGGTCGAGTACGCCATCAATCGCTACACCAATGAAACACGCCGACTTTATGGTGTGATGGATAAAGAGCTTGGTAAGAAGCGCTTCATCGCTGGCAAGGACTACAGCATTGCAGATATGGCAATCTTTCCGTGGACACGTTCATGGAAAAATCAAGGCGTCACTCTTGAGGAGTTTCCAAACGTATTGCGTTGGCATGAAGAAATTGCGGCGCGCCCTGCTGTCAAGCGAGGCGTTGAAATTCTAACAACTCTCAGAAAACCGCTGAACGACGATAAAGCAAAAGAAATTCTGTACGGTAAAACGCAATATCAAAAAAGATAGTCAGCTGTGATTGATTGGCGGGTAACGCTCTAAGGTTTAGCGCTTTAGCTTTTGTAACATGGCCTGCAGGAATACCCACAGTGCTGGCAGGCCTGGAATGATGATCATTGCCAAAGCCACCATTGAGAAGTTAGCTTTGACCCATGGGTGCTCGCCAATCATGTACCCCAAGGTTGTCAAGCTTCCCACCCAGAGGATGCCACCACCCACGTTGTAAGTAGCAAATTTTGGGTAAGACATTTGCGCTGCCCCCGCAATGAATGGTGCAAAGGTTCTAATGAAGGGCATGAATCGGCCAACGACAATGGTAATAGGCCCATGCTTTTCATAAAAAGCATGGGTTTTATCAAAAGCGTCTTTATTGAACCAGCGAGAGTTCTCCCAGCCAAAAACTTTGGGCCCAAACCAGCGTCCAATTGAATAATTGACTGCGTCACCAGCAATCGCAGCAATGATCAATAGGATCATTAAAAGAGGTAGGCTCATGCCACCCACCGCCGCAATGGCACCGGCCACAAATAACAAAGAGTCTCCTGGTAAGAATGGCATCACTACAACGCCTGTTTCAATGAAGATGATGGCGAACAGCAAGACATACACCCAAGGACCCCACTGATCAACAATGGTGACCAAGTGTTTGTCTAGATGCAAAAAGATATCAATTAGAAGTGAAAAATCCATTACTGAAAGACCACCGTACTTTTTCCATTTAATAAAATGCGGTGCTCAGCGTGCCAACGAACTGCACGCGATAAAGCCATACACTCCACATCTCTGCCTACTGAAGCTAGTTGATCAGGATCCATGGCGTGATCAACACGTTCAACGCCCTGCTCAATGATCGGACCTTCATCCAAATCAGTCGTGACGTAATGTGCAGTAGCGCCAATTAACTTAACGCCGCGTTGATGAGCTTGCCAATAAGGTTTTGCGCCCTTAAAGCTTGGTAAAAAAGAGTGATGGATGTTGATCGCTTTGCCTGATAATTTTTGACAGACTTTCGGAGACAAAATCTGCATGTATCTGGCCAAGACCACCAAATTGATTTTCTCTTGATCAATCAATTTCAATAATTGTTCTTCTTGTTCATTTTTGCGCTCATCATTAGCGCCACTGAGTGGCATGTAATGAAACGGTATTTTGTAACCTGCTGCTAGATTTTGAAAATCTTGGTGATTAGAAACGATGCCTGCAATCTCAATGGGTAAATATCCACTGTGAGTTCTGAACAATAAATCATTCAAGCAGTGGCCCAATTTGGAAACCATGATTAATACTTTGGGTTTGCTGGCTGCGTCAAATAACTCCCAATCCATCTGAAAGCTATCGCCAATTTGTTTGAACAACTCTTGTAGCTTTTGTAAGTTCAATTCTTGCGAAGTCTTCGCAAAATGCACGCGCATGAAAAAACGGCTTGTGAAAGTGTCGCTGAATTGTGCAGAATCCAAAATATTGGCCGTCTGATTGAATAAAAACTGACTAACAGCATGAACGATGCCGGGTCGGTCTGGGCAGGAAATTTTGAGGATGAAACCTTGTGTAGACATACCGACATTATCCATAAAGCCCGAGGATTATTGAAAAATTTCTACTATTTTCCAGAGGAAGCTTAAACTTGAGCTTTTAGCACTTAATTACAAGGTCAAG
>JBEIOY010000144.1:0-3536 GCA_040377355.1 Burkholderiaceae bacterium
AAGGCTTTAACTGGCGAGCACCTTCTCTAATTTTTCAATATCAGCACAGAACAAACGGATGCCTTCAGAAAGTTTTTCTGTGGCCATGGCATCTTGATTCAACTGATAGCGAAATGAAATCTCATCAGCTCTGATGACATTCAATTTAACAGCCTGAGCACTTTTTACGGTTAATGCTGGAGTTAATACTGCGGAGTTGGCTTGTAACTCAGCAAGCAGTTCTGGGCTGATGGTCAATAAATCACAACCGGCCAAGTGAGTGATTTGGCCAATATTTCTGAAGCTTGCCCCCATCACCTCGGTTGAGATGTCAAAGCTCTTGTAGTAGTTATAGATGTTCTTCACAGACACAACACCTGGATCATTGGCGCCTCCATGAACTTCATCTTGCCACTGTGCACCCAAAGACTTTTTGTGCCAATCAGTGATACGACCAACAAATGGAGAAATCAATTGGGCTTTTGCATCGGCACAAGCAACTGCCTGAATCAAGCTGAACAAGAGGGTCATATTGCAGGCAATGCCTTCGGCTTGAAGTATTTTCGCTGCTTGTATACCTTCCCAAGTGCTCGCAATTTTGATCAGTACACGTTTTTTAGAAATACCATTGGCCTCGTATGCGGCAATGATTTCTCGAGCCTTTTTAATCGTGCCTGCTGTATCAAACGATAAACGTGCATCCACCTCGGTGGAGACCCGTCCCGGAACAATTTTTAATATTTCAATTCCAAAAGCGACAAGCAATGCATCAATCACTTGATCCACAGACCTCCCTGCATGCCTTGCTTTGACATCAACAATCAATGATTGGTAGCTAGGGAGTTGGGCAGCTTTTAGGATCAGTGACGGATTGGTGGTGGCATCTTGAGGTAAAAAATCCCGCATACGCTCAAAGTCTCCGGTATCTGCAACCACGGTCGTGTATTTTTTTAATTGTTCAAGTAATGTGCTCATGGCGTTCATTTTAGAATGCTTCTTAAATAATGCTGTAAATTAACTCTAATTAATCACCTAAACAGGTTTTCATGTATACCCAAGATCAACTTAAAGCAATGGTAGCTGAAGCCGCCAAGGATGAAGTGCTTAAAAATATGGCCCCAGGCGGTATTTTAGGTGTTGGGACTGGATCCACTGCAAATCTATTCATCGACGCCATTGCCCCTCACCAAGCTCACTTTGCTGGAGTGGTTTCAAGCTCACAAGCTAGTACGGAACGTTTGCAAAAGCACGGCTTTAAGGTTTTGGATAGCAATTCTGTTCAAAGTCTACCGATGTATGTCGATGGCGCCGATGAAATTGATCCTCAAGGGCACATGCTCAAAGGCGGCGGTGGCGCCTTGACCCGTGAAAAAATCGTGGCTCAACTGGCCCAATCATTCATTTGTATTTGTGATGGTAGTAAGCAAGTGGGCGTGATGGGTAAGTTCCCATTGCCTGTGGAAATTATTCCAATGGCTCAGTCTCAAGTGGCCCGTGAATTAGAAAAATTAGGCGGGGCTGTAACACTTAGAAAAGCCAAGGGATCTGATTTGGTTTATGTCACTGACAACCAGGGATGGATTTTGGATGTTGCCGGGTTATCAATCAAAGACCCAGTGAGTCTTGAGTCTCAAATTAATCAAATACCTGGCGTGGTGTGTAATGGTTTGTTTGCCAGAAGAAAAGCGAATGTTCTTTTGATTGGTGAGGCCACTGGCGTGCGCCGTCAGACTTATTAATTTTTGATTTATTGATGGGTGAAGTGCATCAAAAAAAGGACGCACCAGCGTCCTTTTTTATCGGCAGAGTGATCAGAAAATCATTTATTTATTTTCTGGAACATACCCTTGAACACCATCCGCGCCATCACCATAAAAGTATTTCTCAACTTGCTTGAGTAAATATTGGCGCGCTCGAGTATCAGCCATATTAAGTCGATTTTCGTTGATCAACATGGTTTGATGCTTCAGCCAACCAGCCCATGCTTCTTTAGAAACTTCTTGCCATAACTTCTTACCTAAATCGCCTGGCATTGGTGCGAAATCCAAACCTTCAGCTTCTTTGTTTAACTTAATGCAATGAATCATGCGAGCCATCTTTTACCTCTTCAATCAATAAATTATTTGAATCAAATGTTTTTAATTAAGACCATTGATTTGCGTTCCCAGTTATAGAGCTCTTTGCGTTCTGCTGGAAGGTCATCCACGCTAGCCCTGATAAAGCCGCGCTTTAAAAACCAATGTTCGGCTCTGGTCGTTAAAACGAATAGTTTTTTCAAGCCTGATGCCTTGGCTCTGGCCTCGATGCGTTTGAGCAATCTTTCGCCATCCCCTGATTCTTGAGCTTGAGGATCCACTGCCAAACAAGAAAGCTCGCCTAGGCCATTGGGATATGGAAAGAGTGCCGCACAACCGAATAAAACACGATCATGCTCAATCACTGAAAAATGAGTGATGTCACGTTCAATGGTGTCGCGACCACGTGCAACCAGAATGCCTTCATCTTCAAGTGGCTCAATCAATTGCAAAATACCGCCGACGTCATCCAAATTAGCTTCGCGCAAGTGTTCAATATCTGATGCTGCAATCATCGTGCTGATGCCGTCGTGCGTGAATAACTCTTCAAGCAAAGCGCCATCACGATCATGCGGCAATAAGTGCACGCGACTCACGCCAGACTTGATGGCACGAATGGCATTTTGTAATAGCACTTTCAGATCTGCATCAGCCAAGGTTAAACCGCTGATGTGATCTTCAAGCTGACGCAATGAGAATTCTTTGATCAATTCACCATCAAGATCAGTGATACCGTTGTATTCGGTTAAGAAAATCAACTTATCAGCTTTGACGGCCATCGCAGTAGCAGTAGCCACATCTTCGTAGGCAATATTGAAGGCCTGACCTGTTGGAGAGAATCCAAGAGGCGACATCAAGACAATTTTGTTATTTACCAAGGAGTGAGCAATGGATTCAGAGTCCACTTTGCGCACCAATCCTGTGTGCATGAAATCAACACCATCAACAATGCCCACTGGTCTGGCAATGATGAAATTACCAGAAATCACAGAAATACGTGAGCCAGCCATAGGGGTATTTGGTAGGCCCTGGCTAAATGCTGCTTCAATGTCTAGACGGAGTTCGCCAGAAGCTTCTTTGGCGCACTCTAGGGCTGCAGGATCGGTGATCCTGTACCCGCTCATGGCGCCTGTACCGTAACGGCTGGTCACTTTTCTTAAATCAAGCTGTTCTTGTACTTGTGGGCGTGAGCCGTGGACCAAGACAATCCTCATGCCCATAGCATGAAGCATCGCCACATCCTGGATTAGGGCCTCTAATCCACCTTTTTGAACCAACTCACCGGCGAACCCGATGACAAAGGTTTTGCCACGAAAGCTATGGATGTAGGGAGCTACATCGCGTAGCCACGCAACGAAGGGAAAATTATTTTGTACTTGATTTGTAGGCATAGTGGAAAATTATAGGGTGCAACCAGAAAAAATAACCAAACTTTTAAAAATTGAGTTTCCCGAAAGCTTACCTGTCTCTGGGCAGAGGGAG
>JBEIOY010000180.1:0-2815 GCA_040377355.1 Burkholderiaceae bacterium
TTAACAGAAATAAATGTGACCAGCCCAACTTGCTTTGTTGAAATTACCGAGCAAACAGGTCATGATGTGGCATTGCAGTGGTTAACTAATTTAGAGAAACAAATTCATTAAATGGCTGGAATCTTAATCATCGCCCATGCACCTTTGGCATCGGCATTACAAGAATTTACTCGTCATGTGTATGGTGAGGTGCCGGATCGCTTAAAAGCTCTCGATGTCATGGCGCACGAAGATGCAAAGTTGACTTTGGAGCGTGCGGTAGAGGCTGCTCATTCAATCAATTCTGATAAGGGCCTGATTGTGCTCACAGACATTATGGGCGCAACGCCGGCAAACGTTGCCAGTCGGTTGGCTCATATGAAAGATTTTGATGGGCACGTTAGAGTTATTGCAGGGGTGAATTTACCGATGTTGATGCGTGCGATTGCTTATAGAGCAGAGCCTTTAGATTCTGCTGCTCAAAAAGCCATGCATGGCGGTCAACAAGGAATTATTCCAATCGGTCATATCGCCCATGCTGATGAGAATAAAAAGATGGAAGTGAAGGATTAAGCATGCCAAGCGCAGAAATAAATATCATCAATAAACTTGGATTACATGCCCGCGCCTCAGCTAAATTAACTCAGCTGGCAGGACAGTACCCTTGCGAAATATTTTTATCTAAAAGTGACAGAAGAGTAAACGCTAAAAGTATTATGGGTGTGATGATGCTTGCTGCCGGAGTGGGCAGTGTTGTAACACTTGAGACTGAGGGCGATCAGGCGCAAGAAGCTTTTGATGCTATTCAAGCACTCATCAATGATCGATTTGGGGAAGGTCAGTAATTTGTCTTTTACGCTTCATGGTATTCCTGTTACGAATGGTATTGCGATAGGTCGTGCCCTGAGGATTGCCCCATCCGCCATGGATGTGAATCATTACTTAATTTCTGAAGGTAGTGAGCAATCAGAACAAAAAAGACTTCTCGACGCATTTCAAGTTGTTAGACAAGAATTAAAGACATTAAGAGCGGGTCTACCTGAGGCAGCACCTGAGGAGATGGCTGCATTTTTGGATGTGCACGGCATGATTTTGGCCGACCCAACGCTGACAGAGAGACCTCTGGAGTTGATTCAAAAAAAGCGATACAACGCCGAATGGGCTTTGGCCACTCAGTTAGAGAGCGTGCTCGAACAATTTGCGGAGATTGAAGACGCTTATTTGCGCGAAAGAGCGGCTGATATTCGTCAGGTCGTTGAGCGAGTCATGAAGGTCCTTCATTTGGGAGAGGACCACCAAACCATCGGAGCCTTCTACAAAACAGTTTCTGAAAATAGAGAGCTGAGTGAAGTGATTGTGGTGGCCCATGATATTTCTCCGCCAGACATGCTTCGTTTCAAAGAATTGGCATTTGGCGGATTTGTTACTGACTTAGGCGGTAAAACTTCGCACACTGCGATTGTTGCAAGAAGTTTGGATATCCCAGCCGCTGTGGGGGTTAGGAGTGCCAGCGAACTGATCAGACAAGATGATTGGCTCATCATTGATGGTGATCGCGGCATTGTCATTGTTGACCCAAGCCCCTTCATTCTTGAAGAATATCGTCATTTGCAGTCGGCAAGAAAACTTGAAAAGAAAAAACTTTTAAGACTCAAGCACACACCAACATTGACTGTAGATGGGCAGCACATTGATTTGATGGCTAACGTTGAAATGCCCGATGATGCTGCCATGGCATTAGACTCAGGAGCTGTTGGCATTGGTTTATTCAGATCTGAATTTTTATTCATGAATCGTCAAGGCCAAATGCCTGATGAGGAAGAACAATTCTGGGCTTACCGCAAAACAGCCGAAGCCATGAAGGGTTTGCCAGTCAGCATTAGAACCATTGATATTGGCGCTGATAAACCTTTAGATGTAAAAGATAATGGCGGCGCCAATTATTTATCACCTTTGGGTTTGCGTGCCATCAGGTGGTCACTCTCTGAGCCTGAAATGTTTTTGATTCAGATTCGAGCAATCTTGAGGGCCTCTGTATTTGGAAAGATCAAGATTCTGATACCAATGCTGGCTCATGCTCAAGAAATCGATCAGACTTTAGAGTTGATTCAAACCGCTAAAAATCAGTTGGAAGCCGAAGGCATTGGTTTTGATCCAGGCATTCAAGTGGGTGCGATGATTGAAATTCCTGCTGCTGCTTTAGCGCTTCCTTTGTTCATTCGTCGTTTAGATTTTCTATCCATCGGCACCAATGACTTGATTCAATACACTTTGGCGATTGATCGAGCAGATAACGCCGTTGCGCATTTATATGATCCACTGCATCCTGCAGTTTTAAGATTGATTGCCGGCATTATCAGAGATGCGAAAAGTGCTCAAATGCCAGTATCCGTGTGTGGTGAGATGGCGGGAGATGCTTCAATGACCAGGGTTTTGTTGGGCATGGGCTTGACTGATTTTTCACTTCACTTCAAGCAGCTTTTGTCTGTTAAACAAGAAATCTTGAGATCTGATACCAAGCAGTTGAAATCTACAGTTGATAGTTTATTGGCTGCGATTGAGCCTGAAGATATTCAGGCGGCATTTCAAAAAATCAATGCTTAATTAATTGTTTGAACAAACTTCGCAGTTATCTCGTTGATGTAATTCAATCGTGTCAATCTGGGTTGATCTAGCATCCCATAATAGTAATTTGCCGCAAAGAGATTTGCCAACCCCAGTAATTATTTGAAGTGCTTGAGCTGATTGCATTGCTCCAATGATGCCAACCAATGGTGAAAAAACTCCCATGGTTGAGCATTGCACTTCATCGAATTTTTGGTCTTTTGGAAACAAA
>JBEIOY010000090.1:0-6019 GCA_040377355.1 Burkholderiaceae bacterium
TAGAGTACATGTTCATTATGATGAATGCGGCACGTTTTGCGGTCGGTATGCAGGGGGTTGCTATAGCAGACCGAGCATATCAACAGGCTGTTTGGTATGCCAATGATCGAGCTCAATCAAAAGATTTAACTGGCTCAGCAGAGCCAGTGGCGATCATTCATCATCCTGATGTGAAGCGCATGCTAATGACAATGCGCGCATACACTGAAGGTGCTCGGGCGATAGCTTATGTGGCTGCTGCAGCCAGCGATCAAGCGCATCACTCCCCCGATCAAGATGTGCGACAAAAAAATGCAGCCTTTTATGAATACTTGGTGCCGATAATCAAGGGATTTTCAACTGAAATGTCTGTTGATGTAACCAGTCTAGGCATTCAAGTGCATGGCGGCATGGGCTATATTGAAGAAACAGGCGCCGCTCAACATTATCGTGATGCGCGCATCTTACCGATTTATGAGGGTACTACGGCTATTCAAGCGAATGATTTGATTGGTCGTAAAACATACCGGGATGGTGGTCAGGTTGCTCAATCAATTGCATCCTTGATTAAGGAAACTGAAAATCAACTTGCTGCCAGTGGATCTAAAGAAGCAGCAGCAATGCTGAAACATTTAAACGCCGCCAGAATCTCATATGAATCTGTTGTTGCTCATATTGTGGCTAATTTTAAATCTGAGATAAAAGATGTTTTTGCTGGTGCAACAACCTATTTAAAATTATCTGGAACTTTATTGTCAGGCTGGCAAATGGCAAGGGCTTTATTGGTTTCTGAGGATAAGTTATCTGAAGATCCTGATTTCTACTCTGCAAAAATTGGCACTGCTTATTTTTATGCTGAACATCTTTTAAGCCAAGTTCCCGGCATGGCTTCTGCCGTCATCAGTGGTGGGCATGCAGTTAACCAATTAAGAGCTGAGCAGTTTTAATTTCATTGATCACTGAGATATCTTTTTGGCAGCCTCGAATTGACTGAGGAAGTGTTGCTCAAATGCAATCGCTAAGCCAATCATCAAAATGGCCGCACCAATCATCAAAGAGGCGATCACGCACAAAATGACTAACCAGCCTGAAGCACTTTTTTGTCCGCTGTTAGCGTTGAACTGAGCGTCCCATCTCTCGTCAGGTCTTAAACCAAACACAATGGTTGTTAACCAACTGGCTTCCAAGGCAATAAATCCAGCGGCTACTAAAATCCAACCCAGTGCAGAGGACATGTCACTGGCACCCAATAACATCCAACCTAAAATACCTGCAAACAAACTGACCATTTGCAACCAAGCCCATGGACTGCCAAGACCTTTTAGATAAAAGACATTGAAACCGGTCCCTGGGAAAAAAAGACCCAAGGCGCAAAAGATAAGTTTATTTTTGTGCATGGACTGATTGTATTGATTTAATGAGACAGCGTTAAAGCCACTTTATTAAAACCTTTAGTTTTTGAGTGAAAAGCTCAAAACTTCATTGTCACGGGTCATGATCAGGAGTCGATCGCCATCGCGCACCATGCTTCGATAGTTGCCTAGATGACTCAAAAATTTATATTCCAAGTCACTTGCAGTTGGATCACAAGCTTTACGGGTGCTGGCTATTTTCTCTATGACAAAGCCTTTATCTCCGACTTGAACTTGAGCGGTATATTGATTGCAGCCAGAGTGGCCGCTGACAGATTTACCATCTGATGAAAAGTTAAGGCTCAAAGAAGTCTTATTTTCACCATATGGAATTGATCTTTGACGCGTTTTCCCATCGTTGGCGCTGGTGTAGTGCCATCTGATCAGGTTCCATTGACTGGCTTGCACGTCTTGGATGGCGGGGGCATTCACGGCGTTACAAGGTGGCATCACTTGGGCGCAGGCGCCCAGAAAAAGACTAGAACTGGCCAGGAGTGTCAAAAACAGGGTCGATGGTCTTAAATTAGTCATGCATACCTTTAAATTTTGGTCTTCTGGGCAATTCTGCGATAGAATACGTGGTTTATTTCAGCATTGTAAGGAAATCTCATGGTCGTCATTCGACTCGCACGTGGCGGTTCAAAAAATCGCCCATTCTTTAGCATCGTAGCTACTGACAAACGCAATCGTCGTGACTCGAACTTTATCGAGCGCATCGGTTATTACAATCCCGGCGCAGTAGAAACTGAACAAGGTTTCCGCGTTGCTCAGGATCGTTTGACTTATTGGCAAGGCGTTGGTGCTCAGTTGTCACCAACAGTAGCACGCTTACTTAAGGGTGCTCCTAAGGCCTAAGTTTTAAGTCTTGGTTGATGGAGGCTCTCATGAGTACTGCAATGAAAAGTACTGACACGAGTTCTCCTTCTGACCTAGTTCTTGTCGGGCATGTGCTCGACGCTCAGGGGATCAAGGGTTTGGTGAAAATCAAACCTTATTCTAAAGAACCCTTGGCTTTATTCTCAGCCCCGCTTGTTTGGTTATCTAAGCCCCCAGCCCTGGCGGAGTTTGCGCGTCCTATGACAGTTAAAACTGTCAAAGAACACAGTGGACAGATCTTGCTTGGTTTAGAAGACATCGATGATCGCGATCAAGCGCTTGCCATCAAAGGCATGGCGGTTTACGTTAGTCGTGCCGACTTTCCTGAAGAGGAAGACAATAGTTTTTATTGGGTAGACCTGATTGGTTTACCTGTGGTCAATGAGCAGGGCCAATCATTTGGCTTGGTGGTTGATCTGATGGACAACGGTGCCCAATCAATTTTATGCGTGCGCCTTGAAGGGCAAAAAGAGGATCGCTTAATTCCATTCATTGACCCTGTGATCAAATCAGTCAACAAAGATGCAAATGATCCACAGCGTCAAATCATTGTCGATTGGCAACTTGACTGGTAATTTCTTTTTATGATGAAGCCATGCGTTTTGATCTTATAACCATTTTTCCTGAAATGTTCTCTGCTTTGACCTCTTGGGGGGTCACAGGCAGAGCATTTGAGCAGGGCTTGGCAACCATTCACACCTGGAACCCAAGAGACTTCACGCAAGACGCCAGAAGAACAGTGGATGACCGAGCTTATGGCGGCGGACCTGGCATGGTCATGATGGCAAAGCCCTTAGAAGACACCCTGGATGCAATAAAAAAAGATCAGGAACAAAAGGGCAAAAAAGGCCCGGTGATCTTGTTATCTCCTCAAGGTGAGCGCTTTAATCAGAAAAAAGCCAAATATATTAAAGATTTAGGGGTTGCGACCTTGTTATGCGGCCGTTACGAGGCAATTGACCAGCGTTTGGTTGAGCGTCGAGTGGACGAAGAGTTGAGCTTGGGTGATTTTGTGGTTTCTGGAGGCGAAATACCCGCCATGGCGGTGATGGACGCTGTGATCCGTTTAATCCCTGGGGCCCTTGGGGATGCTGATTCTGTGGCCCAAGATAGCTTTATGGAGGGGCTTTTGGACTGTTTTCACTACACCAGACCCGAAAATTATGAAAATTTATTGGTTCCAGACGTGCTTTTAGGCGGACATCACGCTAAAATAGCGGACTATCGTCGGAAACAATCTTTGGAGCTGACGTTAAAGCGGCGACCTGATTTAATTATTCAGGCACGCCAGCAAGGCTTGTTGAGTTCTGCAGATGAAGCTTTTTTAGCCTCTTTGCAATAATAAGACAGGGTTTTAAACCGCATCCTCTACCAAGTCCGCTGGTTATCCAGTTCGGAATACAACGTTGGTACGATGCTACAGGAGTTGTAATGAATATTATTGAATCAATTGAGCAAGAAGAAATTGCTCGTCTAACAACCAACAAAACGCTACCTGCGTTTGCACCTGGCGATACAGTGATTGTGAACGTTAACGTGGTTGAAGGTACTCGTAAACGTGTGCAGGCTTACGAAGGTGTTGTGATTGCTAAACGTAATCGCGGCTTGAACTCAAGCTTCATCGTTCGCAAGATTTCATCTGGCGAAGGTATCGAGCGTACATTCCAAACTTACTCACCATTGATCGCTAGCGTTGAAGTTAAGCGTCGCGGTGATGTACGTCGTGCTAAGTTGTACTACTTGCGCGATCGTTCTGGTAAATCAGCACGTATCAAAGAGAAGCTGCAAGCTCGCACCAAAGAAGTTGTTGCTGAATAATCAGTTTCAATTTTTTATACAAAGGCAGCTCAGGCTGCCTTTGTGCTTTTAGGGACTCAATAAATACCAAGCTTCAGATAAACTAGAATTCATGTCACGCTCAACAGATCATTTGCCTAAAGCCTCGGACGCTTCCCAGTCTGTTTTTGACCCAAGAGAAGTGCCGATCCTATCTCGAGATAGTCATATGCCTCCGGTTGAGCAGAGCTTGTTGACGCCTGAAGCGTTGCGCCTGAGGTTTAGTCAGAATAGGCAGTGGGCGGTTGAAGTGACCGATGAAAACCGAGCGGCTTTGGCTAGAGAAGGATCCGTCAAAGCGGGCCGCGGAAATGATCTAACGCCTGCTGCAGTATTGATTCCCCTGATCATTTATGAGAATGAGCTAAAAATTCTTCTCACACAAAGAACAGCCCATTTACACGATCATCCAGGACAAATCAGTTTTCCCGGTGGAAGATCGGACCCTCTAGACAGCTCGGCAATAGACACTGCTTTGCGTGAAGCAGAAGAGGAAATTGGATTGCCGGCCAGTAGAGTTGAAGTACTAGGTTCATTGCCGCATTACTTAACCATCACGGGTTATCAAGTGACTCCTGTGGTGAGTTTGGTGAATGCGGGACACTCATATAAGCCAGATGAGTTTGAGGTGGCAGATATCTTTGAAGTGCCGATGTCATATTTGATGAACCCACATCATCACGAACAAAGAATGTGGCAAAGTCCGCAAGGCTACCGTCGTTTTTATACAATGCCCTATGAAAATAAGTTTATTTGGGGGGCAACTGCGGGTATGCTACGGAATCTTTATCATTTTTTAAAAGCATGACATTTTTCTCACTTCTTTTCGCTCTGATCGCTGAGCAATACAAGCCAGTTGAAAAAAATCACTGGGTTCATCGCATCACTCATGGCTGGTTAGATTTCATAGTTAAAAATATCGATACTGGTGCAGAACGCAGCGGTCGTTTAGCTTGTCTTGCTGCCCTGATTCCTCCGGTCATTCTTGTCTTGGCTATCCACATTGGTTTACTCGCAACTCAACCAATGTTAGCGTTTGTTTGGAATGTCCTGATTGTTTATTTATTTTTAGGATTCAGACAATTCAGCCATCCATTCACAGCCATTCATGAAGCCTTGCTTGAGCGTGATCTAGACACTGCGCGACAACTGCTTGCTGAGTGGCAGGGCGCAGGTGTCAACACTGAAACCATGAGCGAGTCTGAAGTGATTCGTTTGACTCTTGAGCAAGCCATCATTGGTTCGCACCGTCATGTATTTGGCCCAATCTTTTGGTTCATGTTGCCTTTTGGTCCTGCTGGTGTTGTTTTGTATCGCTTAAGTGAGTTAGCTGCGCAACGTTGGCCTGCGCAAGCAAGCAGTTCTTTGGGTAGTGCGGCCAGAAGTTTATTTCAGGTAATTGATTGGATCCCGGTGCGCTTAACTGCGATTGGCTTTGCTATCGTTGGTAATTTTGAAGATGCTATTTACGGATGGCGCTTTCATTTACGCAAGTGGAGCAATGAGCTTGAAGCCATCATTTTGGCAGCGGGTGCTGGCGCATTGGGCGTTCGTTTGGGGGCGCCATTGCCTGAGCCGGATAGCGATGAAGCCTTGCGCATGGCTGAATCAGGAGAGCCGCCGATTTATGATTTAGGTATTGAAGCATCTTTGCGCAGCCTGCGTTCCGCTGTCGGACTAGTCTGGCGCGCAGTGATTCTTTGGTTAACGCTAATTGCTTTGATGACTATTTCAGTTTGGCTTGGATAGTATCTGCGTTGTGAGATTCATGTCGTAACTGACGAAATAACTCTACACGCTGCGCTGAAATCGTTCCAGCATCCACCGCAGATCTGACAACGCAGCCTGGTTCATCACCATGACTGCAGTTATGAAACTTGCATTTGCCTAGCAAGGGCCTGAACTCAATAAAAGCA
>JBEIOY010000020.1:0-13444 GCA_040377355.1 Burkholderiaceae bacterium
GGTGTTCGTTCCAGTGCAACTTCTGTCGAAGAGCTCTGTAATCGCTGTGATCAATTGGATGAAGCAGCGTGATTGTTTTTTGAGATTGTTTGATTTTGATTTGATCGCCCACCTGCAGTTGGGTCAGCGATTGCATATCAAAGTTAACACTGACATCTTTTCCGCTAATCAATTCAATCTCAATCAGTGAATTGCTAGGCAAAACAATGGGACGATTAGAAAGAGCGTGAGGCGCAATAGGCGCTAACACCACACCCGCAACTGAAGGATGAAGAATCGGCCCTCCCGCAGACATCGCATAGGCAGTTGAACCGGTTGGGGTTGCCACAATCAAACCATCGGATCGTTGGTTGTACATGAACTGACCATTGACTCGAACAGTGAGTTCAAGCATGCCTGATATGCCTGAACGATTCACAACAACATCATTCAAGGCTGAGCCCGAACCTATGACTTGATCGTTTCTGTAAACCTCGGCTTCAAGCAAATACCTGATGTCAGACTCATGGTGACCCTTGAGCATTTCAGTTAAAACCAATTCAACATCTTGAAGAGGGATATCAGTCATATAACCAAGTGTTCCCATATTGATGCCAATCAAAGGAACCTCTTGCCCTGCAATTTGTCTTGCGATACCAAGCATGGTGCCATCGCCACCCAGAACAATCACCAAGTCGATATTCGATTTAAAGTCTTTAGCAGTAATACTCGGAATTTGAGTAATCGTGGTGTTTTGAGCTGTTTCTGCCTCTAAAAAGACCTCACACCCTAAGTTTTTAAGGATATTGGAAAGGTTTAAAAGCATGTGTGCAAAGCCATCCGCCTGATATTTACCTACCAAGGCGATTTTTTTAAAATGTCTTTGAGCGCTTTTTGTCTTAAGATTTGACATGTTGATGATTAAACCATAGCCCCAATAGCCCTACAATTGCTAAATGATGGATGACCGTTCAAAAAGCCTGCTAAAAACCCTGATTGAGCACTATATTGCCGACGGCCAGCCCGTTGGCTCCAGAGCTTTGTCTAAATTTTCAGGCCTGGATCTATCCGCTGCGACGATTCGCAACGTCATGGCTGATTTAGAGGATATGGGTTTCGTGGCCAGTCCACACACTTCTGCAGGCCGAATTCCGACCCCTAAAGGTTACCGACTCTTTGTCGATACGATGCTCACCGTGAAGCCAGTTGAAGAAATCATGGCCCATGAAGCACAAGATGCTATTCAAGCAGATGCTCCGCAAAAAGTGGCAGCAGCAGCAGCTCAAGTTTTATCAAACTTATCTAATTTCGCTGGGGTGGTGATGACCCCAAGGCGCTCAGAAGTTTTCAAGCAAGTAGAGTTCTTGAGGTTGTCAGAAAAGCGCATTCTTTTAATTCTGGTGACGCCTGAAGGTGATGTTCAAAACAGAATTATTTTGACTGAGCGAGATTACAGTCCCACAGAATTGATTGAGGCCAGTAATTATTTGAACAGTCAGTTTGCGGGCCTGAGCTTCTTTGCTGTTAAAGAAAAATTGCGTCATGAATTAGAGGGCATCCGTTCAGGCATTTCATCATTGATGGAGGCTGCTCTGAAGGTTGGAGCAGAAAATGTCAAGTCTGACTCAAACATGATCATCTCGGGCGAGAGGCGTTTGCTGAACGTTGGTGATCTTTCTTCTGATATGGTGAAGTTGAAACAATTGTTTGGCATGTTTGAAGAGAAAACTGAATTGCTTCAACTATTGGACGTTTCTTCTCGAGCAGAAGGCGTTCAGGTATTCATTGGCGGCGAAAGTGAATTAGTGCCCATGGAAGATATGGCAGTCATCACTGCGCCGTATAGCGTGGATGGCAGAATCGTTGGCACCTTGGGTGTGATTGGACCAACACGCATGGCCTATGAAAGGGTGATACCCATTGTGGATATCACATCAAAATTACTATCAAGCGCCTTGAGTGGCGGCATTTTTAATAAGTGAGGAAGTTTTATGGCCATTAGTCGCCAAGCACAACGCACAGCTGTTTTATTGATTAACTTGGGTACACCAGACGCCCCCACTGCTGCCGCTGTGAGACCGTATCTCAAACAATTTTTATCTGATCCGCGTGTGGTTGAAATACCCAGAATTATTTGGTGGTGCATTCTCAACCTCATCATTTTGCCGATTCGCTCCGGTGCTTCAGCAAAAAAATATGCCAGTGTTTGGATGAGCGGTCCTGATGGTGGCGCACCTTTATTGGTGCATTCAAAAAATACTGCCAAAGCTTTGGAGCAGAAGTTCATCGCCCAAGGCAAAGATGTCTTGGTTGATATTGCGATGCGCTACGGCAACCCAAGTATGGAATCCGTTTTAAAGAAGCTTGAAGCCCAAGGGATGGAAAGATTATTGATCTTGCCTCTGTACCCACAGTACTCCGCAACGACCACAGCCTCTACCTTTGATGAGGTTTTTAGGATTATCAGTGGCTGGCGTAATCAGCCAGAGCTTCGTTTGATCAAGCACTATCACGATCATCCAGGTTATATCAATGCACTCAAAGAGCAGGTTGAAGCGTACTGGCAATCTCATGGCCGTCCTGACTTTGGCGCTGGCGATAAATTATTGTTTTCGTTTCATGGTGTGCCTAAGAGGACTTTAGATAAAGGGGATCCTTATCACTGTGAATGTCATAAGACAGGACGTTTACTTCGTGAGGCTTTGGGTTTGACGGCAGAGCAAGCGATGGTGACATTCCAATCTCGTTTTGGTAAAGCTGAGTGGCTAAAACCATACACAGCCCCAACGGTTGAATCATTGGGCCATCAAAAAACTCGTCGCTTAGATATTTTCTGCCCAGGATTCCCTGCCGATTGTTTGGAAACGTTGGAAGAAATCGCGATGGAAGTTCGTGATGAATTTTTGACAGCGGGTGGCGGCGAATATCACTACATTGCTTGTTTGAACAACAGCCCGGTATGGATTTCTGGTTTAGCAGAAATAGCCGATGATCATTTGGGCGGCTGGCCAAAAGTGCCAGAGTCAGAACAAGCCTTGGCTTTGAGCATGCAAAGAGCCATGGCATTGGCTGATAAAAAATAAAGATAAAGCAAAGATAAAGTAAAGATAGGGCCTTGAAATTTGATTTTTAGGTCTTATATGGTCATTTATTACATGAATAAATGACCTATGAGCCAAGATAAAAACCAAGAAACACCTTCGTCTTCACAAGAAAATACTCATGAAATCAATGAGTTGAATCAGGCTGCCAAAGAATTAGATGCATCTAATGCTGCTGATGCAGCTAAAGCCCCTTTGACGCCAGAAGAAATCATTGTGGCCTTAGAGGCTCAAATCAAAGAGTTTCAAGACCAGTTTTTACGCGCCAAGGCTGAGGTAGAGAATGCCCGCAAACGCTCAATGGAGGATGTGGCTAAAGCACATAAATTTGCCATTGAAGGTTTTGCTGAGAACTTGCTGCCCGTTTTGGATAGTTTGAGTGCAGCTTTAACAGACGCTGGCGCCGACTCTGCCAAGATGAAAGAGGGTATTGAGTTAACTTTGAAGCAATTGGTTTCTGCTTTGGAAAAAGGCAGGGTTTTAGAAATCAACCCAGTTGGTGAAAAATTTGATCCACATCGTCACCAAGCCATTGCAATGGTCCCTCATGAACAAGAGGCCAATACTGTTGTGACTGTCTTACAAAAGGGCTATTTAATTGCAGACCGAGTTTTAAGGCCTGCTTTGGTCACTGTTAGTCAGCCCAAGTAAATCACCCCTTGCAATCAAATCATTCATCCCCAAATTACATACATAAAACAATTTTTAGGAGTTAAGCATGGCAAAGATCATCGGTATTGACTTAGGAACAACTAATTCATGTGTTTCAATTTTGGAGGGTAACACCCCTAAAGTGATTGAAAACGCAGAAGGTGCACGCACAACCCCATCCATCATTGCATACATGGAAGATGGTGAAATCTTGGTGGGCGCTCCTGCTAAACGCCAGTCTGTGACAAATCCTCGCAACACGCTGTATGCGGTGAAGCGTTTGATTGGCCGCAAGTTTGAAGAAAAAGAAGTTCAGAAGGATATCAACATGATGCCTTACACCATTGCAAAAGCTGACAACGGTGATGCATGGGTTGAGGTGCGCGGTAAAAAAATGGCTCCACCACAAATTTCTGCTGAAGTCCTTCGCAAAATGAAGAAGACTGCTGAAGATTACTTGGGTGAAGAAGTGACTGAAGCTGTGATCACGGTGCCTGCATATTTCAATGACAGTCAACGTCAAGCAACCAAAGACGCCGGCCGTATTGCTGGCTTAGATGTCAAGCGCATCATCAACGAGCCAACTGCTGCAGCACTTGCTTTTGGTTTGGATAAGCAAGAAAAAGGCGATCGCAAGATTGCTGTTTATGACTTGGGTGGTGGTACGTTTGACGTATCAATCATTGAGATTGCTGATGTGGATGGTGAGAAACAATTTGAAGTGTTGTCAACCAACGGTGACACATTCTTAGGCGGTGAAGATTTTGACCAGCGCATCATTGATTACATCATTGCTGAATTCAAAAAAGAACAGGGCGTTGATCTTTCAAAAGATGTGTTAGCTTTACAGCGTTTAAAAGAAGCTGCTGAAAAGGCAAAAATTGAATTGTCATCAAGCGCTCAATCAGACATTAATTTGCCTTACATCACTGCCGATGCATCAGGCCCCAAGCATTTAAATATCAAAATGACTCGCGCTAAATTAGAGTCTTTGGTTGATGATTTGATTGCACGCACAATTGATCCTTGCCGCATAGCCATCAAGGATGCTGGCGTTGCTGTGGGTGATATCCATGACGTGATTTTGGTGGGCGGTATGACCCGCATGCCTAAGGTTCAAGAAAAAGTTAAGGAATTTTTTGGTCAAGAGCCACGCAAAGATGTGAACCCAGACGAAGCTGTTGCTGTGGGCGCTGCGATTCAGGGAGCGGTTTTATCGGGTGATCGCACTGATGTGTTGTTATTGGATGTGACGCCTTTGTCATTGGGTATTGAAACCTTGGGTGGCGTGATGACAAAAATGATCACGAAAAATACCACCATCCCGACCAAGCATGCTCAGGTGTTCTCAACAGCGGAAGATAATCAGCCTGCGGTGACCATCAAAGTTTTCCAAGGTGAGCGCGAAATGGCTGTAGCCAATAAAGTGTTGGGTGAATTCAATCTTGAGGGCATTGCTCCGGCATCACGCGGCACACCTCAGATTGAAGTTTCTTTTGACATCGACGCTAACGGTATTTTGCACGTGGGTGCCAAAGACAAAGCAACTGGTAAAGAAAACAAAATCACCATTAAAGCTAACTCTGGTTTATCTGAAGAAGAAATCCAGCGCATGGTCAAAGATGCGGAAGAGAACGCAGAAGAAGACAAGAAGTTGCGTGAATTGGTGGATGCAAAAAATACAGCTGAAGCTTTGGTTCATTCAACCAAGAAAGCCCTTGAAGAGCATGGCGCTTCTTTAGAGGCTGGGGAAAAAGAAAAAATTGAAGCTGCCATGAAAGACTTGGAGGAAGCGGGTAAAGGTACTGATAAAGATGCCATTACTGCCAAAACTGAAGAGTTGGGTAAGGCTAGTCAGAAGTTAGGCGAAAAAGTGTATGCTGCAATGGCTGAAAAAAACCAAGCAGCGCAAGCTGGCGGCGATAATGCCAAACCTAAGGACGACAATGTCGTTGATGCAGAATTCAAGGAAGTAAACGACAAGAAGTAAGGAATAGTTTTGGCTAACAAGCGCGATTTTTATGACATTCTGGGGGTAGCTCGGAATGCCACTGACGAAGAGATTAAAAAATCTTATCGTAAGTTGGCAATGAAATACCACCCAGACCGCAATCCTGATAGCAAAGAGGCTGAGGATAAATTCAAAGAAGCCAAAGAGGCTTATGAGATGCTATCTGATCCTCAGAAGCGCGCCGCCTATGATCAATATGGTCATGCTGGTGTCGATCCCAATATGGGTGGCATGGGTGGCGGTCAAGGTTTTGGTGGCTTCTCTGACGCCTTTGGCGACATCTTCGGGGATATCTTCGGAGGTGGCGCTGCTGGTGCTCGCGGTGGTCGTGGTGAACCTCAGGTCTATCGTGGCGCCGATCTTCGTTACAGCATGGAGATTTCGCTTGAAGAGGCTGCTCATGGTCACGAGACACAGATCAGAGTGCCGAGTTGGTCAAACTGCGAACATTGCGGTGGTGAGGGTGCCGAACCTGGCACAAAAGTTGAAACATGTGGAACTTGTCATGGTGCTGGCCAAGTCAGGGTTTCTCAGGGCTTCTTTTCTATGCAGCAAACTTGCCCGCGATGCAATGGATCAGGCAAGCATATTCCTAAGCCATGTAAAAAATGTCATGGCGCAGGCAAAACAAAATCTCAAAAAACACTTGAAGTCAAAATTCCTGCGGGCATTGATGACGGCATGAGAATTCGCTCAACTGGAAATGGTGAGCCGGGCGTTAACGGTGGACCAAGTGGTGATTTGTATGTTGAAGTTCATATCAAAGCGCATTCAGTGTTCGAGCGTGATGGCGATGATCTACATTGCCAGATGCCGATTTCATTCATTGATGCAGCCTTGGGTGGTGAAATTCAAGTGCCAACACTCTCAGGTAAAGCCAGTTTTGATGTTCCAGAGGGAACTCAAAGCGGTAAAACATTTAGATTGAGATCAAAAGGTATCAAGAGTCTAAGAACATCTTTACCGGGTGACCTGTACATTCATGTTCAGGTTGAAACACCAGTGAAACTCAATCAAGAGCAAAAAGAAATTTTGAAGCAATTGGATGAAAGTCTGAAATCAGGTGGCGCCAAACACAACCCTCAACAAAAGGGTTGGGTGGATCGTGTGAAAGATTTCTTTAATTAAGTAGATTTAAAGCAATGCTCAGGACCGGGAAATTTCCCGGTTTTGACTTCTTGAATGTAGCTTTTAAATGCGGCCTCGATAGAGCTTTGGCCACTCAAGAAGTTTTTAACAAATTTAGGACTTCTGCCTGGGAATGCACCCAACATGTCATGCATCACCAACACCTGACCAGAGCAATCAGGTCCTGCGCCAATACCAATGGTTGGAATTTGAATAGCATCAGTCACTTTTTTACCAAGCTCTGATGGAATGGCTTCTAAAACTAATAGCTGAGCACCTGCTTCTTGCAAAGCTTTCGCATCATTGATCAAGGTTTGGGCGGATTCTGCGGATTTACCTTGAACCTTGAAGCCGCCCAAGGCGTGAACTGATTGAGGCAATAAGCCCAAGTGAGCGCAAACAGGAACACTTCTTTCAACTAAAAACTTCACAGTCTCTGCAAGCCAAGTGCCACCTTCTAACTTCACCATGTGAGCGCCAGCTTTCATCAACTGGGCTGCACCCTGCATGGCCTGCTCAGGGGTTGAATAGGATCCAAACGGCATGTCGGTGATCAAGAAGGCTGATGTTTGTCCTTTGGTAACGCAACGGGTGTGATACACCATGTCCTCAATTGTCACGGGGAGGGTACTGGATTCACCTTGAACAATATTACCCAAAGAGTCACCAATCAAAATCACATCAATGCCTGCCTGATCCATGAGGGCTGCAAAACTTGCATCATAAGCAGTTAAAACGGCAATTTTTTCACCTGCTCGGTTCATTTCTTGAAGTTTAGAAATGGTCACAAGCCCACGCGGAGTGGCTGATTCTTGTAAATAACTCATGGTATCTTGCCCTTTAAATATGCTGACTAGGGCAATTGCACCCCTGCACCCTGTTAATTCTTTGGTGCTCAACATTTGGTATGTATTTCGTTAATTTACCAAATCCTGGCAAGTCAATATCTGGAGCGATTTCTAAGAGGGGGAAAAGAACGAATGATCGTTCAATCATGCGCGGGTGTGGAATTGTTAATCTTTCGTTTTGAATCGATAAGTCATCGTAAGCCAAAACATCTAAATCAAGTGTGCGGGGGGCATTGATATAAGGCCTTTCTCTACCAAAATTATTCTCAATATTTTGACAAATAGACAAAATATCCTCTGGAGATAATTCAGTTTCAAGAGAAACAACCGCATTGATGAAATCAGGACCTTCGGCATCAACTGGAGCGCTCTGATACATACAACTGCGCGTGAGTACCCGCAGCTCAGGATGTTGAGCTAAACAAACAATGGCGTCCTTGATGAATTGCTTCGTATCACCAATGTTGCCACCAAGACCAATGAAGGCCAATGCCATTGGAACTCCCTTTTCAATATAACTGTACTTTATCGTTTTTTTAACTAGTTTGCTCGACTGCTGGTTTTATAGCTTTTGAGCGGGTTCTGCGACGCCTTTTTTTGGGGCTAGAGGATGTTCCGGCGGCCCCAGGGGTATTTTTAATCTGTAGCATCAAATCTGCTTTTAAAAGATCGTCGCCTTGCCAAAAATCAGTCCACCACTGGCCGATTTCAGCATCAATTTCTTGAGTTTGACAGCGCAGCAACAAGAAATCGTAAGCAGCTTTGAATTTTGGACTTTCAACCAAGCGATAGGGGTATCGACCCACGCGCTTTTCTAGTCGAGGTTGCATGGTCCAAATTTCTCTCATGTCAGCTTCATGCCTTCTTTGCATGCCCAAAAATTCTTTTTGATGCTCAAAGACCTGATCGATGGCAGCATGTAATGCTGGAACTGCTGGCATGGAAGTATTTTCAAAATTAACCCATGCTTCTTGTACGTCATGCCAAAGAAGTGTGGCAAACAAGAAACCGGCAGACACCGGCTTACCAGATTTGATTCTTTCATCAGTATTTTCTAGCGACTTCTTAACAAAGGCAGTTCTGTCTTCGTCACTCAAAATAACCTCAATGAGAGGAAGTATTTTGTGATGCAAGCCAACTTTTTCCAAACCCTCAATCGAAGCCCAGGCATGGCCGGACATGAGTAACTTAAGAATCTCATCAAATAGTCGCGAACTTGGCACGTCCTGAATCAAATCGCCCAGTTGCTCGATGGGGGCAAGCGTTTCTTCTTCAATCACAAAGCCCGTTTTAGCCGCAAATCGAATGGCTCTGAGCATGCGAACCGGATCTTCGCGGTATCGCTGTGTTGGCTCCCCAATCATTCTGATAATTTTGGCATTTAAGTCTTTCATGCCGTTGTGATAATCCAAGACAACTTCAGTTTGCGGATCGTAATACATCGCATTGATGGAGAAATCTCTGCGCGTGGCATCTTCCACCTGATCACCCCAAACGTTGTCGCGAAGAATTCTTCCGCTGGCAGCCACATCTGCTTGATCAGCTTGAGCGTGCGCTCTAAATGTTGAAACTTCAATGATCTCCGGACGTTCTTTGCCGTAAAAAGTAACGTGCACGATTTGAAATCTTCGACCAATCAATCTTGAACGACGAAATAGTTTTTGAACCTGATCGGGCGTGGCATTGGTTGCAACATCAAAATCTTTGGGGGCAATGCCTAGCAGTAAATCACGCACGGCACCGCCCACGATATAGGCGTCATAACCTGCTTCTTGAAGAACATGGGTTACTTTGACGGCATTCTTGGAAAGTAAATCAGGATTGATTCGGTGGGCTCGCTTATTGAATTTTTGAGCAGTTAGCGAATGACCATGAATCAGCTTCTTTTGACCCGCCGGCTTTTTAAAGAGCTTGTTGATGAAGCGACGAATCATGTAAATAATTCCAAAATAGGCCACTGATTGTTCGCTGCATGTTCACGCAGCCGGGCGTCTGGATTGGTGGCCACTGGGCGAGATACTTTTTCAAGTAGAGGTAAATCATTGATTGAATCTGAGTAAAAGTAACTGTCTTGCACAGTACCCAAAGAAAGCTGTTGATCTTTGAGCCATGCTTCTAGGCGAGTCACCTTACCTTCTTTAAAGTTGGGTAACCCCAATACCTTGCCTGAGAAACTACCAGTCAAAAGATCACCAATCACCTCTGGTTCGGTTGCAATCAAATGATCAATATGAAATGCCGCAACAATCGGTCTTGTCACAAAACTATTCGTGGCGGTGACAACACAACACAAGTCACCAGCATCTTGATGACGTTTGACCAAATCAAAAGCACTTGGTTTTAGTTGAGGTTGAATCACTTCTTCCATGAACTGAAGGTGCCATTGATTTAACTGTGCTCTTGAGTGTTCTGATAAGGGCTTAAGGGCAAAATCAAGAAAGGCGTAAATATCTAGGCGGCCAGCTTTGTAGTCCGCGTAAAAACGTTCGTTTTGTTGGGCGTAGTACTCAGAGTCAACAACCCCAATTTTAGCTAAAAATCGTCCCCACTCATGATCGCTATCAATAGGTAATAAGGTGTGGTCTAAGTCAAATAAGGCAATTTGTGTCATCTATGTAACATTATGCTCAATTTTTTTGAGCGAGCATTTCTTTTAATAATGGCAGGGTGATTGCTCTTTTGGTTTCAAGAGAGTAATTATCCAAAGCTTCTAACAAAGACATCAGGCTTGGCATGTCGCGATGAAAGTGTTTTAAGAGCCAAGGAGCCACCTCATTAGAGATTTGCAAACCTCGTTGGGCAGCAGCTTGGTGAAGCGCTTGTAATTTTTCAGAATCAGATAGGGCGTGCATCTGAAACACCAGACCCCAGACCAAGCGTGTCTTTAAATCTTCACGTATTTGTAAATTAGAGGGGGGCATAAGACTGGTGGTGATGAGGTGTTGGTGACTTGCTTCACGAACCAAATTGTGAAGTCTGAATAAGGCGCCCTGAGCAAACTCACTCAAATGATCAATGTCATCAACACAAAGCAAGCCTGGCGCTTGATTGTTTTCTGTCAAAACATCGGCGCATGCTCGCCACTCATCCATGCTGCTGTCGTGATTGAGTAAAAAAGCATTGATGCCCAACTCAGTCGCCTGTAATTGAAGGGCCGACAAGAGATGGGTGCGACCGGAGCCACTGGTGCCCCACAAGTGAATCATCTTTGAATCAGCATTTAAAACAATTTGATTGTTTGGAGTTTGTTGCCAGCGACTCCGAACATCTTTTAAAACAGCCATTAAATTTTCATTACCAGTGGCAATGAAGTTATCGAGCGTTGGTTTTGGTGTGTGACCTAGATCAAGCGCGATTTGGCGTGGCAGAGATGGCAATTGAGACACTAAGACTAACCTTTGTACCAAGAGGAGTTTTTATAGAAGATCATCAAATGTCGCCCTACAACCAACACAATCGCACTCATTGGGAGAGCCAAGAGGATTCCGAAGAAACCAAACCAACCACCAAAAAGAATCAAAGCAAAAACCACTAACACTGGATGCAAGCCAATTTTCTCTCCCACCAATTTAGGCGTTAGGAAGAAGCTTTCGATTGTTTGACCCACAATGTAAAGCGCTAGCACGGCCAAAATGCTGACCCCTGTTTCTGCCTGTAATAGAGCGGACAGTAGGGCCAAGATCAGCGCGACACCGTAACCAATGTAAGGGATGAAGATGGCTAAACCCGTGAAGAGGCCAAGTGCGATTGCCCCAGTCACGCCTAAGAAGTAAAGACCTATTGAGTAATAGATGGACAGTACTGCAATCACCAAAAGTTGACCTCTTAGGTATTGGGATAAAAGCTCATCGATCTCCACCAAGATTTGTTTGATTTGACCAAGCCATCTTGGAGGAATCATGGGGCTCATCTTTTTGAAAAAATCTTCCCATTGAATGATCAAATAAAAAACCACAAAAATGATTAAAACAAGAGCAACGATGCTGCCGATGATGGTTTGCCCGGAACTCAAGACTGTTGATAAACCGCTGCTGATCAATGTATCAGCATTATTTGAGAGGTGCGCGCTGATCTTGGTTTGAATTGTTTCTTGAATTTTTTCTAGATCAAAGCCAAGCGCCAAACTATTCAACCAAGGCTGGATGAGATTTTGAATTTGCTCAAGCCAAGCCGGGAGTTGCTGCCTTAGAGCAGGCAATTCTTTTTGTAAAACACTTAAAAAAAGCACCATCAAGCCAAAAATACCTAAAAAACCCAATAAAACAGTCAAAATTGCAGAGACAGTTTTATGTACCCCTAGACTCAGAAGGCGCTTGTGCAAAGGCCTTAAGACGTAAGCCAGGATAAATGCTGCCAAGAAAGTTGTTAATAAAGAAGCCATAGGTTTAGCGTATCCACTAGAATTCTAAGATTCTACTGATTCAAATACATTTATAGCCATGTCTGATCAAAATTCTTCTCATTCCAAAGGTCTTTCTTACCGCGATGCGGGTGTTGATATGGAGGCCGGTGACGCGCTGGTTGAGCGTATCAAGCCGATGGCAAAGAAAACAATGCGCGAAGGCGTTTTGGCCGGAATTGGCGGTTTTGGAGCTCTTTTTGAAGTGCCTAAGCGCTACAAAGAGCCGGTATTGGTATCTGGCACTGACGGAGTTGGCACAAAGTTAAAACTTGCTTTTGATTGGAATCGTCACGATACGGTTGGTCAAGACTTGGTGGCGATGAGCGTGAATGACATTTTGGTGCAGGGCGCCGAGCCACTATTTTTCTTAGATTATTTTGCCTGCGGCAAGTTATCTGTTGATACGGCCGCAACAGTGGTGGGCGGCATTGCTCAAGGTTGCGAATTGGCTGGTTGCGCATTGATTGGTGGCGAAACAGCAGAAATGCCTGGCATGTACCCAGAAGGTGAGTATGACTTGGCGGGCTTTGCTGTGGGTGCAGTTGAGAAGTCAATCATTATTGATGGCAGAAGTATTCAAGCGGGCGACGTGATTTTAGGTTTGGCATCGAGCGGCGCTCACTCAAATGGTTATTCTTTGATCAGAAAAATCATTGATCGCGCTGGTGCAAAAGCCAATGATGATTTCCATGGTCAAAGCATGACAGATGTTGTGATGGCGCCAACCCGCATTTACGTTAAATCAATGTTGGCGTTGATAGCGAAAATTAAAGTTAAGGGCATGGCTCACATCACTGGCGGCGGTTTGGTTGAAAACGTACCGCGTGTATTGCCTGAAAATACTCAAGCTGTTTTGCATCGTGATGCATGGCAGTTACCACAATTATTCCAATGGTTGCAAAAAAATGGTGGCGTTGAAGATGCTGAGATGCACCGCGTATTCAATTGCGGCATTGGCATGGTGGTGATTTTGAATGCGTCTGATGCAAAAGCGGCTAAATCACAACTTGAGTCAACAGGTGAGACGGTTTATCAGTTAGGTGAGATTGTTGAAAGACCTGCTGGCGCACATCAAACCATTGTGATTTAACTCAATGGGCATTGAATTTCAGTTTTAAATAATTTGATAGTGGGTAAGTACATCTTGCTCACATCGCTTCATTTGACTTTCATCCAGGGAGTCAACCACTTCTTTTGCTTTCATACCTCTGAGCCAAGTTAATTGGCGCTTAGCCAATTGTCTTGTCGCAGCAATCGCTTGATCTTGAAATTCTTGAAAAGTGATATTGCCATCCAAATGATCCCAAGCTTGACGGTATCCCAC
>JBEIOY010000182.1:0-2766 GCA_040377355.1 Burkholderiaceae bacterium
CACGGTGAAGTTAGCTCAAGCCGTTAACATTCCAATCATTGCCAGTGGCGGCTTGACCAATATGAAAGATATTGATGCTTTGTGTGCTGCTGAGCCAGAGGGTGTGATGGGTGTGATCGCGGGTCGTGCAATTTATACCGGCGATCTTGATTTGGCTAAAGCTCAGAAATATGCCGATGGTAAGAAGTGATTGAGTCATCAGTCAATCAAATAATTAAAAACATATTCATCAATCATCAAATAAACCAAGAAAAAAGTATTTAATAAATTCATGCTCTCAAAACGAATCATCCCTTGTTTAGATGTCACCGCAGGTCGGGTGGTGAAGGGCGTGAATTTCGTTGAGTTGCGTGATGCTGGTGACCCTGTTGAAATTGCCAAGCGCTATGACGATCAGGGCGCCGATGAAATTACTTTTTTAGATATTACTGCCACATCCGATGAGCGAGATTTGATTTTGCACATCATTGAAGATGTGGCTTCACAAGTGTTCATTCCTTTAACAGTCGGTGGCGGTGTTCGTGCTGTGGCCGATGTGCGTCGTTTGCTGAATGCTGGTGCGGATAAAGTGGGTATGAACTCCGCTGCTGTGGCTAATCCAGATTTGGTGTCTGATTCAGCGGCCAAGTATGGTTCGCAATGCATCGTGGTCGCCATTGATGCCAAACAAACATCACCAGGCGTGTGGGAAGTGTTCACGCACGGCGGCCGTAAGAATGCGGGTATCAACGCCATTGCTTGGGCGCAAGAAGTGGCCAAGCGCGGCGCTGGTGAAATTTTATTGACCAGCATGGATCGTGACGGCACAAAAAATGGTTTTGACTTGGCTTTGACTCGTGCAGTGAGTGATGCTGTTTCGGTTCCAGTGATTGCCTCAGGTGGCGTGGGTAATTTGCAACACTTGGCCGATGGCATCAAAGAAGGTCACGCGGATGCTGTGTTGGCCGCGAGCATTTTTCACTTTGGCGAATACACCGTGGGTCAAGCCAAGCAGTTGATGGCCGAGCAAGGCATACCGGTGCGCCTCTAGCATCTAACGCATCTAAAACAATCAATTTGGAATTTACATGAGTGATAAAAACGCACAATCAAATAACTGGCTAGACCAAGTGACTTGGAATGAGCAAGGTTTGGTGGCTGTGATCGCTCAAGAGTTTGATACTGGTGATGTGCTGATGATGGCGTGGATGAACCGCGAATCATTGCAACTCACTGTAGAAAAAGGCGAGGCCGTGTATTGGTCACGTTCAAGAAAAAAGATTTGGCACAAAGGTGAAGAGTCTGGTCATGTGCAAACAGTGAAAAGTATTCATTTGGATTGTGATGGCGATACCATTTTGATCAAGGTGGATCAAAAGGATCGCATTGCTTGTCACACAGGTGAGCACAGTTGTTTTTTCTTGGATTTAGAAAAAACACCCAATGGCCCTGTTTGGAAAAAATAGTTTAGAGTTACCCCATTCAGACTAGTGCCTCATTAATTAAAAAGTACTGAGTACAAAGCTAAATACGATAGAGCCAAATATGACAGAGCAAATCAAATCAAATAACAACATGGATGCCATCAAACGATTGGCCGATGTGGTGGACGCTCGTCGCGCAGATTTTTTAGCAGGTAAAGCCAATCCTGATGTTTCTTATATTGCCAAGTTGTTCAGTAAGGGTGATGACGCGATCTTGAAAAAGATTGGCGAAGAAGCCGCTGAAACGGTGATGGCTGCCAAAGACAGTCGTTTTGCTGGTTTAACGCCAGAGATGCAAGCAAAGCTTGTGGGTGAGGTTGCAGATTTATGGTTCCATTGTTTTGTGGCATTGTCACAATTCAATTTGCGTCCTGAGGATGTGATTGCTGAGCTTGAGCGCCGTGAAGGGGTTTCTGGGATTGCTGAAAAAGCGTCCAGAAAATCATAATCCCCCCTAAATTCAGTCTTATGAGCCAAGAATCTAGCCACAATCATTCAGAAAACTGCATTTTTTGCAAAATCATTGCAGGTCAAATACCGAGTAAAAAAGTCTACGAAGACGCTGAGATGTATGCGTTTCATGACATCAATCCCGGGGCGCCGGTTCATTTTTTGATTGTGCCTAAGCGACATTTTTCAAATTTAATGGTCACCACTAGCGCAGATGATGAATTACTGGGTAGAATGTTAACAATTGCACCGCGCCTTGCCCAAGAGCAAGGATGCCGCCCTGGCGACTCCGGGGGCTTTCGTGTAGTTATCAATAACGGTGCTGATGGTGGTCAAGAGGTTTACCATTTGCACATGCATGTGATGGGTGGTCCCCGTCCATGGAATAAAAACTAATTAGGAGTTAAAAAATGGGTTCATTTAGTGTTTGGCATTGGATTATTGTTTTGGCGATTGTGCTTTTGGTATTCGGCACTAAAAAATTGCGCAACATTGGTTCAGATTTGGGTGGAGCTGTTAAAGGCTTCAAAGATGGCATGAAACCTGGCGAAGATAAGCCAGCCGATTCTGCTAATCAGATCCAAAGTCAGAACGATGGCAAGACAGTGGACGTGCAAGCCAAGGATGTGAACAGAGGTTAAGACCTCCAAGCATCAGGTGCGTTTGTCATGATTGACGTACACACCTGGGCTTGATCCACACCATCATTATTTTTAAGTTCATTTGACATGATCGATCTTGGAGTTTCCAAGCTCGCCCTCATTGCGGTAGTCGCATTGGTGGTGATTGGTCCTGAGCGTTTACCGAAGGTTGCTCGCATGGCGGGTAATTTATTGGGCCGTGCTCAGCGCTA
>JBEIOY010000077.1:0-6580 GCA_040377355.1 Burkholderiaceae bacterium
GCCCTTAGCGGTGTCTTGGAGCGGCAAAAGTGAGCTGCGCACCATGACAAAAGCAGAGTGGTTGGGTGGTGTACCCCCATTGATAGGCGATGCTTTGTTGTGCGGTTTTTATCTCAATGAACTCCTGGTTAAATTCATTGCCAGAGAAGACTCTTATGAAGACTTGTTCGAAGAATATGCCAAAACGGTTCATTTGCTTGGACAAGATCCCAAAGAACTAGAACCCATTCTGCGACCTTTTGAACTCAGCCTTTTAAAAGAGGCTGGCTTTGCAGCAGCGCTGAACTTTTGTATCGACACTCAAACAACTCCTGAAGAAGATGAGCATTACGTTTATCAACCAGAGAGAGGTATTCGCAAGCTTCAAGCCGATGACCCAGGACATTGGCCCGTGATGACAGGTAAACACCTGCTTTATATGAATGATAAAAACTATCAAGATCCAGAAACCCTGATTCAAAGCAAGGCGCTCACACGGTTCTTGTTGGGCCTGCACTTACCTGATCAAGCGATGATGACTCGGCAGATTTTGATTGATTTGAAAAAGATTTGAAAATTGGTAAATATTTATGAATAAAAATTTAAGCTCTAATAGAATGAACGGTATTTCTGATTTAAAAGAGGATGCTTCAAATACTCAACCAGGCAAAACGAAAGATTCTCCACTAACCCTAAAACAATGGTTGTTGGGTGGGGTGCGCTGCGATTTACCAATTTCACCTAGAAATAAAAAGAAATATGTCAATTCAAGAAAAGCTCCTTTCTAAAAACATCATTGATCTAGGTATCAACATTGACCACGTTGCCACACTCAGAAATGCGCGAGGCACGCACTACCCAGATCCTTTGAAGGCTGCTCAATTAGCTGAGGAGTACGGTGCTGATTTGATTACCTTGCATTTAAGAGAAGATCGCCGCCATATCAAAGATGCTGATTTGATAGCGATGCGTCCCTTGATCAAAACCCGCATGAACTTGGAGTGTGCTGTCACGCCTGAGATGATCGAGATTGCTTGTCAAGTGAAACCACATGATGTTTGTTTGGTGCCAGAAAAACGCCAAGAAGTGACGACTGAAGGCGGTTTAGATGTCATTGGTAACTTTGACAATATTAAAAAATCCACGCAAAGTCTATTGCAAGCCGGCATCACAGTTTCAATCTTCATCGATCCTGATGAGCAACAAATCACCAAGGCCAAAGAAGCTGGAGCGACTGTGATTGAATTGCACACAGGTAAATACGCTGATACGGCTGGAGTTGAGCAGGCTAAAGAACTTGAGCGGATCAAAACAGCAGCCAAGTTTGGTCATTCAATTGGTTTAAAAGTAAATGCGGGACATGGTTTGAACGAAGGTAATGTTGAAGCAATTGCAGAAATATTAGAAATTGCAGAATTAAATATTGGACACGCGATTGTGGCTGAAGCCGTTTTTAAAGGTTGGAAGGCAGCTATTCAAGATATGAGAGCTCTCATGCAAGGCGCCCGCCAACGTGCCATCAATCAGAAGCATTGATCAGAGATTAATTTAATAACGATACCCATCATGATTGCAGGCATTGGTACTGACCTATTAAAGATTGATCGCCTTAAAGCGGCTTATCAGCGCACCAATGGTCGTTTGGCTGAACGCATTCTTGGGCCTGATGAAATGCAGGTCTTTAAAGCACGCTTAGCTCGCAATGAATCAAGAGGCATGGCTTACTTAGCGACGCGCTTTGCTGCCAAAGAAGCTTTCTCTAAAGCCATTAGTTTAGGTATGCGCAGTCCGATGTCTTGGCGTGCTATGCAAACCTTGAATGATCCCAGTGGTAAGCCCATCATCAAATGCTCTGGCCGCTTGCAGACATTCATGGAAGAAAAGTTTTATACGGCTCAGGTCAGCATCACTGATGAAGTTGATATGGCCATGGCTTTTGTGATCGTGATTTATGGCACCCCTGTTGTCACCGGCGTGACTGATCCAAAAGACCTGATGGGCTCATGATCAGAAAAGAATAAAACTAAACAACCCAATTAAGCAAAAAAACAAACAAATAAACAAATAAACAAACAAATCATTCATTTAAAACTATATGAGTAAATTAAATTCATTCAATGCAGGACCCATCGTTCTTGATGTGCTTGGTAAAACTTTGGATAAAGAAGATATTCGCCGCATCGCTCATCCTAAGACTGGCGGCGTGATTTTATTTGGACGCAATTATCAAGACAGAGCCCAGTTAACTGCTTTAACCAAAGCCATCAAGGCGATTCGCAGTGATGTGATGATCAGTATTGATCATGAGGGCGGTCGTGTGCAGCGTTGTAGAACAGATGGTTTTACGCATTTACCTGCCATGAAAAAGTTAGGCGATATTTGGGTTAATTTCGGCAAGCAGGCCACTGCAGAGCACGCCCTAAAAGCCATGGAGGCCGCAACGGCTGTTGGTTATGTGTTGGCGACCGAGTTGAGAGCATGTGGCGTAGATTTTAGTTTTACACCTGTATTGGATTTGGACTTTGGGCGCAGTGGTGTGATTGGGGATCGGGCTTTTCATCGCGATCCACAAATCACGGCCACTTTGGCCAAGAGCCTCAATCATGGTTTGCAATTAGCGGGTATGGCTAACTGCGGCAAACACTTCCCAGGACATGGTTTTGCAGAGGCAGATTCTCATACGGCTATTCCAATCGATGAGCGCTCTTTGAAAAAAATCATGAGTGATGACGCAAAACCATATGAATATTTAGGTCTTGGTTTAGCATCAGTGATGCCAGCCCATGTCATTTATCCGAAGGTTGATAAAAATCCAGCTGGCTTTTCTAAGGTTTGGTTACAAGAGATCTTAAGAAAGAAGCTACAGTTCACTGGCGTGATTTTTAGTGATGACCTATCGATGGAAGGTGCTTCGGTGGCTGGAAGTGTGGTCAAAGGCGCTAAGTTAGCGCTTCAGGCCGGGTGCGATCAAGTTTTGATTTGCAATCGCCCTGATTTGGCTGATCAGTTGCTCAACGATCTCGCTTATGATGAAAAAGCCTACCAAGTATCGCGAGCCAGGGTTCAGAAACTGATGCCCACATCAGTGGCGATGTCTTGGGCAGAACTACAGACAAGCCCAGATTACCAAAGAGCCAAACAACTTTTAAAAAATCTGAAATTGATTGCTTAAATATTTAAGCTGGTCTGACTCTGGCGGTCAAGGATTCCGCACCACCACGTTCTTCTAATTCAGATAAGCGCAAGGCTTCATGTTCAAACTCAACGAGTCCTGAGGTGAGGCGAGTGCGATCCAAAGAAATCACATAAGTCCAAACCAGGCTGCGGTCTTTTCTCTTAAATACATCAACTATTTTTTTCATAACTAGGCTTAATCAAGCTCCTTTTAAACTTCCATTAACTTAACACGAAGCACTAGATATAGTTATAAGTATTTGCCATAACCCTAGCTATTGTGAAACTTACACCTTCATTTGACATTTAAAATCTTTTTAATATATAATAATATATATTATTTTAAAGCAATTTGATAAGTACTTAAAAAGGAAGGCAAAAATGTCAGAACAAATCAAAAACACCAATCGGGAGTCCCCTGGTTGGAGTCCTTATCTCGCCGGAGCGCTGCTTGGGCTCTTGGCAATTATTTCGGTTTACCTCACCACCACCTTGATGGGTAAGTCTAACTATCTGGGGGCTTCAACCACCTTTGTGAGAGCAGCTGGCTTGTTGTTTCAAAGCGTTGACCCAGTTCACGTTGCTGAAAACGCTTACTACGTCAAAGAAAAAGTGAAGGTTGATTGGCAGTTCATGATGATCATCGGTATTTTCTTTGGTGCCCTGATCTCTTCATTGATGGATAAAAGTTTTAAGTTGGAGGCGATACCGCCAACATGGGAAAAGCGTTTTGGCTCATCGATTGCTAAACGCGCGATCTTTTCATTCTTGGGCGGCATCATTGCGATGATTGGTGCGCGCATGGCAGACGGTTGTCCAAGCGGCCATGGATTGAGCGGCATGATGCAGCTATCCATGAGTTCATTTATTGCCTTGGCCTTTTTCTTCGGAGTAGGTGCCTTGGTGGCCAATATGATGTACAGAAAGGGGCAATAACATGTCAATAGAACAAATTTTAGGTTTGGCGACCGGTATCTTTTTTGGTTTCTTATTACAAAAAGGTCGTGTCCTTCGTTACGATAAACAAGTGGGTGCGATGCTGTTCAAGGACATGACTATTTTTAAGTTCATGTTATCCGCAATCATTGTTGGTATGTTTGGCATTCTTGCGATGAACGATATGGGCATCATCAAACTCAGTCATAAAGCCATGAATGTGGGTGCTATTTTAGTTGGTGGTTCATTGTTTGGTATTGGTTGGGCAGTGATGGGTTTCTGCCCAGGCACATCGGTAGGAGCAATTGGTGAGGGCCGTTGGCATGCAGCATTTGGTGCGATTGGCATGGTTGTGGGCGCTGGTCTTTATGCTGAGTTATTCCCATTTTTCAAATCGACTGTTTTATCGTGGGCTGACTTTGGCAAGATTGGTTTGCCAGAGGTGTTGGGCATCAATCATTGGGTGATTGCGGTGACTTTCACGATCATCACTTTGATCATGTTCAGGTGGTTTGAGAAAAAAGGTATTTAAGCTCAATTAGCTTTAAAAAAATAAAAGCCACTGTATGGATGAATTTCTATGCGGTGGCTTTTTTCATTTTGATGCTCATACCGTCTGAGTAAAACCGAGCTTCATCACCATCAATATTTTTGTAAATAGCTTCCCACTTCTTATCATCTGAATCAATGACTTTTAGAAGTGTATACGCTGGAGTAGCGGGGAATAAAGGTTGATCGGTGTAATGGAAGACAAAGCCATACATGTACTCAACGAAGAGATGTTTGGGTGCACTCTTTTGGCTCATAGAACCAACCCTTCTCAATGACTTATCCACAGAAAATGTTGATAAGTGCTATTGAATTCATCTTATACCTTATTAATTCAAGATACTAGGTTGTTTGCTCAAAAATTAATCAAAATGTACCAAAGAAAAAACCACTCCTCAGAGTGGTTTTCTTTTGATTTTCAGTAGCATTTAATCAGATTGATTGAATACGTCACAACATCAAGTCAATAAATCAATTAGTTAGCGCGGCTGCGGTATTCGCCAGTGCGTGTATCAATCTCGATCTTGTCACCCTCACCGCAGAACAATGGAACTTGTAGTTCGAAGCCTGTAGCGATTTTGGCATTCTTCAATACACGGCCTGAGCTTGTATCACCTTTAACAGCAGGTTCTGTGTACGTGATTTCGCGAATAACAATGGTTGGCAATTCAACAGATAACGCTTTGCCTTCGTAAAAAACCACTTCAACTGGCATGCCGTCTTCCAAGTAATTCAAAGCGTCACCCATGTTGTCTTGCTCAACTTCATACTGGTTGAACTCTGTGTCCATGAATGCATACATTGGATCTGCGAAGTAAGAATATGTACACTCTTTGCGCTCCAAGATCACAACTTCAAATTTGTCATCAGCTTTAAAAATGCCTTCGTTAGGTGCTTCAGTGATCAAGTTCTTGAACTTCATCTTCACCACTGCAGCATTACGACCTGAACGGCTGTATTCTGATTTTTGAATGACCAAAGGTTGGCCATTCAACATTACAACGTTACCTACGCGGAGTTCTTGAGCAATTTTCATCGGGATATTTCCTGAGATTTCACAAAGTCTAGAATTTTACCCTCTAAATGCCCAAGACTCATTAACTTCTGTCTCCAAGTCTCAGAATAACTGGTCCAGGCATTTAAATGAGACCACCAATCGGAAGCAGGGCCCCATTTCATGGCTGAGATACCGGTGGCTCTCAATTCAGAGGAGGCGCCTTCAAAATAACGCTCTAAAAAGGCATTTAACTTAACTTCATGGGCTAAATCTGACTGTGGGTAGATATCCCAGATGAATGGTTTGCCTGCCAACTGAGCACGTATGAAAGAGTCTTCCCCGCGAACCAAATTAATATCGCAAATTGATAGCAAATAATCGTAATCTTCCTGGGGGATGAATGGCAGTTGATTTAATTTCACGGCTGAATCGACTGAAGACAAAGTTCTTTGTGTGGCGGCGGATACATTTTGATTTGCACACAAAAATACATCTACCGTCTCGTCATGTGCCACAGCCGCTTGATTCACGGAATCTAGCCAGGCATCCAGGGGCGCTTGTTTGTAATTAAAAATAGATACTTTTTTTGATCTTGGTCTACATGACTCAAAAGTCCAAGATAAAGATTGGGGAATATTTAAAGAGTTTGATGTCACCTCATCCCAATCACCCAAGAGCACCCCACCTGTTTTAGGGGTGAAGCCAGGGAAATAAAAATGCTTGTTCAGACCATTGTTTTGCGGAGAGGGCATCAAATGCATGTCATCTGCCCAAGCCTCTGCCGTGAGGTATTCCAGATTGATCCAAATGGGTGGTTTGGTAGAAGACTTCTTGGAGGTTTTTTGAACCATGGCTTCGATGTAAGGTGTTGGTAAATGACAGGCAAACGCCTCGATCACCACGTCACCCACAGATGCCAAGACGGCTGCTGACTCTGCAGCGGAC
>JBEIOY010000122.1:0-4358 GCA_040377355.1 Burkholderiaceae bacterium
ATATTCATTAATAATAATTATATGAGCTTATCCAAACCTCTCCAAACAATCAAAATAACGGCCATTTGTTGCCTTTTTTTGCTGATCACTGCCTGCAGTACGGTGAGGTTTGTTTACAACCAGGGTGACACCCTCATCCGCTGGTGGATTGATGACCACATTGGCTTAACAGCAGAACAAGAAGTTATCACTCGCGAGCTCTTAGAACAACAATTCTGGTGGCATCGCACCGAACAACTGGCAGATGTTTCAAAAACATTAGAGCAATTACGTGGTCAACTTAAACGCCCACTCTCCACTGATGAGGTCAACCAATTTTCTGATGACCTCAAAAAATTCATATACGCCATAGCAAAGAAAACAACTCCTGACGCTGCAAAGATTTTTGTTACTTTACAAAGCAATCAAATCGAAGCCATGCAAAAAAGAATGCAGAGGGGTAATGAGAAATTTGCCAAAGAATGGCTGCCACCAGGTTTAGAAAAACAAAACAAGGTCAGGGCCGACAAAGTCATCGATCGAGTTGAGTGGCTATTTGGTAGCATCAATAAAGAGCAAGCAGAAAAAATTAGGCAACACATCAACAATAATCCATTAGACATGAGCATGGTTTATCAAGAGCGCCTGCGCCGTCAAAATGACTTAATTAAGATTGTTAAATCGATTCATCAAAATAAATTAAATCAGCAACAAGCTGAAGAATTACTGGCCGTATATCTTAAAAACTTTGAGTACGGTACAACAAAAGAGCAGCAAGCTTTTGGCAAAAAAAGAGCTGCTCTTGGAGTTCAATTGAGCTCATTCATCACCCAGATCATGAATGATGAACAAAGAAAATATGCTAGCGGAAGAGTTGAAACTTGGGCTTTAGATGTTCAGGAACTGATCAAGGAATCATCTGTATTGGCTGCCAAGCGTTCTGCTCTGCCAAATCGTTAGAAGTTTCATCCTGACTTAAATCTTTAAAATCAAATTGTGCGGCATCCATTAGATGTGAAGGCACCACATTTTGCATAGAGCTGAATAAACTTTCTACGCGACCCGGGTATTTCTTTTCCCACTCTTTGATCAAAGCCTTCATCGCGTTTCGTTGAAGATTTTCTTGGCTACCACACAAGTTGCATGGAATGATTGGAAAATCCATCTGCGCCGAATATCTTTCAAGATAACTCTCTGGCACATAAGCCAAAGGCCTGATCACAATGTGCTTACCATCATCGGACTTTAGTTTGGGTGGCATGCCTTTTAACTTACCCCCATGAAACATATTCATCAACAAAGTCTCGATGATGTCATCACGGTGATGACCCAGTGCAATCTTGGTAGCCCCAAGCTCACCAGCCACTCTGTACAAAATGCCACGTCTTAAACGAGAGCAAAGACCACAAGTCGTTTTACCCTCAGGGATCACGCGCTTCACAATGCCATAGGTATCTTGATCTTCAATATGAAATGCCACGCCTAATTTTTTAAAATAATTAGGTAATGTTTCTTTGGGGAAGCCTGGTTGATTTTGATCAAGATTAACAGCCACCAAATCAAAGTTGATTGGGGCACGCTCTTTCAATTTCATCAAAATATCGAGCATGGCATAACTGTCTTTACCGCCAGACATGCAAACCATGACCTTGTCACCATCCTCAATCATGTTGTAATCAACGATGGCCTGACCAGCTAGACGACAAAGTTTTTTGTCTAGCTTATTTTCTTCGTAGGCTAATTTACGCGGATCTTTCATTCTTTGATCAGGAAAATTTCAACGCCAACTGCTTCACAGTCAGGATAAACATCTGGCTTTGCAGTTGAAACTTTAACGGCTCTGACATTTGGGTGAGCCAACATGATTTTTGCAACATCATCACACAAAGTCTCTTGAAGATGTATGTGTCCCCTAGAAACTCTCTCTAAAATACTTTGACGCATGAAGTCATAATCCACCACTTCATCAAGGCTGTCTTTGGATGGGGTGTTTTCAACTAACGGTACAAATAAATCAACATTGATTAAAACGCGTTGCTCCCCACGCTTTTCAAAGTCATGAACGCCAATATTGATGTAGACCTCGTAATTGCTCAAAAACAATCTGCGGCAATCCATCAGGCGAGGGTGTGATAACAAAGCTTGCATAATTTACTCCGTCAAAAACATCACGTCACGATTAGTCGAAAGTAAATGCTGCCCACCATCAACATACAAAGTTGTTCCAGTTATGGCTTTTGCCTTGGCCAAATAAATCACCGCCTCAGCAATATCACCAGGCGTTGATGATTGCTCTAAAGGCGTCATGCTGTGAGCTTTGGCAAAGCCATCTTCAGATTGATCGCCCGACACCATGGTAATCCCGGGAGCCAAGCCTACAACACGTAAATTTGGCGCAAATGACTGCGCCAATAAATTTGTTGCTGAGTTCAGCGCTGCCTTTGATAGGGTATACGACAAAAAGTCTGGGTTTAAATTTTCTAATTTCTGATCAAGTAAATTGATCACCACTCCGCTAGGACCACGCGAATCAGCAGTTCTTAGCTTGGCGTGCTGACGATAGAGATCTCGCGATAATATCAATGGGGCAGCCACATTGGTGAGCATGTGGCGATCCAGTGAGTCATAACTAAAACTTGATGCCACATCGTATTGGAATAAAGAGGCATTGTTCACCAAGCAAGATGGCAACCCTAGCGCTTCGCAACATCGATTGATCAACTGACTTGCTTGAGATTCATCGGATAAATCGGCTTGCAAAGCAACGCCTCGCTGACCAGTTGCCAAGATATCTTTGACGGTTTGCTCGGCAGCATCTTTAGAGTTGCCATAGTGAATTGCAACATCCCAGCCATCCTTGGCTAGGCCAATCGCAATAGCGCGTCCAACGCGCTTGGCGGCTCCGGTTACTAAGGCAATTTTTGGGTTTTTCATATTTTTTGCAGCACCACTTGTAAGAGTTGTAGACTCGCGAGGTATGGATATTAACCCTAGTAGCGAAGAAGCGTCTCATAGTCAAACGCTGGCTCGTTTAATTCAGAAAGAAATTCAAGCTCAAAATGGGCAAATTTCTTTTGCTAAGTATATGGAAATGGCCCTTTATACGCCAGGGTTAGGGTATTACGCCGCCGGCAAAAACAAGCTTGGCAGCAAGGGCGATTTCACAACAGCCCCTGAAATCAGCCCTTTATTTGGCGCAACCATCGTTCAAACCTTACTGCCCATCATCGAATATCTTCAAAACTTGAATCAACCGATCAAAATCCTAGAATTTGGTGCCGGCACTGGCGCCTTGGCCGAATCGATTTTGACAGAATTGCAGCGCCAAGGCATTGCAGTTGATAGCTACAGCATTCTTGATTTATCGGCCGACTTAATTGAACGACAACAATCAAGACTTACACCACAATTTGACCAAGTCACTTGGATCAATCAATTACCAAAAAACTTCACAGGGATCATCCTTGCCAATGAAGTTTTGGATGCCATGCCCATTGAACTGATCACCTACCAAAATCACCGGTGGGTATTTAAAGATGTTACTTTGACCACAGAATCATCTGAAGGTGCATCAGAAGATACCATTGGTTTCAGACACTGTCTTGGTAAACAAGTCCCCCAGGCAATACTCCCAGAATGCTTGAACCAACAATCCTTTGAAAATGGTTACACCACCGAAGTCAATATAAATGCGAAAGCTTGGATGAATAGCATCTCTGAGATTTTAGACATGGGAATCGTATTAACCATTGATTACGGATTTCCTGAGCATGAGTACTATCACTCTCAGCGCAACCAAGGAACGGTCATGGGTCATTATGCGCACCACGCCATTCAAGACCCCTTCTTTTATCCCGGACTTTGCGATCTAACAGCTCACGTTGATTGGACCAATATCGCAAAGACCGGTACCAGCTCTGGCCTATCACTTCTCGGTTTCACAAGCCAAGCTGCTTATTTATTAGATGCAGGCATCGCTACATTGCTCATGGAAAAAGTAGATCCATCGAACAGCACTGAATTCATGCCACACTCCAATGCTATTCAAAAATTATTATCGGAAGCAGAAATGGGTGAGCTATTCAAGGTGATGTGTTTTGGTAAAAAGCTACCCTTTGAAGAAGGTGACTTACCCGGATTCAGATCAAGACCCCGATCTCTATAATTTCCAGAAACACTCTCTAATTATTTTTGATTGCCAAGAGTCTTCTGTCTTCAATTAATTGCTTGATCTTCAATCCTGTTGATGGGCCTTGCTCACCAACGTCCTGAACAACTTGAGCGATATCTACTTTCTTTGCCAAGCCATATGATTTGGTCAGCTGCCCTGTAGGAAGTTTTAATAAAGAAGCCACTTTGATGAGCTCATCAAAGCGCTC
>JBEIOY010000203.1:0-2290 GCA_040377355.1 Burkholderiaceae bacterium
AGGGCTGAAATCGAAGTGGTGGATATTGATTTCTTAGCTCTTGTAGCAAGTGTGCGTTATTTAGGTTTAATACAATCCGATGCAATTGAAAATGAAGAGTTAGATGAATTTGATGAGTTTGAGGATGTAAAGAATCCTCAAGAAGCTGATTCATTAAAGGCGGCCCCTGAAAATGATGTCAAGCCAAGTACCGCTGAATAAGTTTTTTAATATCGATTGGCAAAATTGGAAAAAGCCAATGGTTTATGCATTACTTGCCTCATTGGTATTGCATGCAATTTTATTGGCTTTCAAGTGGCACGCTGAATCTGAGCAAGAGCGACGCTTAAAAACACCGCTGAGTGTGGTGTTGGTCAATGCCAGCAGTCCAACGGCACCCATCAATCCAAAGCGATTGGCTCAAGTTAATTTGAATGGTGGTGGTGAGCTAACAGAAGGGCACGCAAGTGCCCTGCGCCGTGCCGATCCTAAATTAGCGGAACAATTAGAAAAAATACAAGCAGATCAAAAACGATTGCTCTCACAAGTGCAGGCTGGACGAGAAAATCAAGCCAGTACTTTGCAAGGTAAAAGTTCTTTGGCGGCATCGGATGCTGATCCGCTTGAAGCAGAATTGGCTAAGCGTCTACAAAAACAAGGTCAGCAACCAAGGCGCGCTGCAGTGACGGCGACCAGTGCCAAGTCGGTGGTGTTTGCGCAGTATTACGATGCCATGCGTCGTCAAATTGAGGCCCACGGCACCACTCACTTCCCAAGGGTTGGCGGTAGAGCTTTGTACGGTAGTTTGGTCTTAATGGTCAGTGTTGATCAGCGTGGCAGACTCAGTAAGGAAGGTGTCACAGTGATGAAGTCTTCTGGTAATCAAGAGTTGGACCGTCAAGCGATTGCCATTATTCGATCTGCCGCGCCTTTTGGTCGATTCACGGATGCGATGAGACAGCAAATAGATGTTCTAGATTGGGTATCAACCTTTGACTTCACCAGAGATGGCGGTGAACTAAGGTTAGATTTAAAAAATTGATACACTGACTCACACAGATAAACACCATGAGCCAAGCAATGACTGATCAAGTGAATCCCAAGGATTACCCCGGCAAAGATGTCTACGCGGTGATTGGGAATCCTATTGCTCACAGTAAGTCACCCTTGATCCATGAGGTTTTTGCAAAGCAAACACAGCAAGCCATCCATTACGGTCGAATTTTTTCAGAGCTCAACGAGTTTAAAAAAATAACCCTAGATTTTTTTGAGTGTGGGGGTAAGGGTTTGAATGTCACGATCCCATTCAAATTACAAGCGTACGAATTAGCTCAACATAGAACACCCCGTGCACAGTCTGCACAAGCTGCAAATATGTTGTGGGTAGAAAATGGTCAGTGGTGGTGCGATAACTCTGATGGCGAAGGTTTGACGAGAGATTTACGACGCTTACTCAAACAGCGTGGCGCTTCTTTGAGCGGCACCCATGTATTGCTCTTGGGTGCCGGCGGCGCAGCACAGGGAGTGATCGAGCCTCTAATGGATACTGGTGTTGCCAGCATCACCGTGTTTAATCGCACCCATGAAAAAGCAGAGGCATTAGTCAAACAATTTACAGAGTTGGCTTCAGTTGCAAAAGTTAATTTGAAGGCGGCGCCTTTGGCTGAGCTTAAGAATGGCTCATACGATTTGATCATTAATGCAACTGCAACTGGCTTGAGTGGCGTGTCGCCAATTACCAAAGATGTTTTGCGCTCCATCATTCATCCCGCTACTTTGGCTTATGACATGGTCTACGGTAAAGAAACATCTTTTATGCGAGATGCCAAAGCTCTGGGTATTGAGGCAATTGATGGCTTGGGTATGTTGGTCGAGCAAGCCGCTCTTGCATTTGAAACTTGGCGCAAATTGGATCTTCAAAAAACTCCTTTAGATATCAACGGCGCGATTGCCGCCGTGAGAGCCAGTTATTAATTCAATGAAATATTTGCGTTATTTCATCATTGTTTTTATTGCCAGTGTTATTGCTTTACAAGCTTTTTTCTTTTTACAGATTTTTGCTTGGCAATGGTTCAATCCAAGTGTCACTGCATTCCAATTGGCCGAACGTCATCGTTTGTGTGGTTGGAGCATTCCTTACATTCATCCATGTGGAATTAAACGAGAATGGATTGAGTTTGAAAAAATACCCAAGCATTTGAAACGTGCGATCACCATCAGTGAAGACAGTGATTTTTATCGCCACCCTGGTTTTGAACCGCAAGCGATGAAAGATGCTTGGGATAGAAATCAAAAAAATAATAAACATTTA
>JBEIOY010000029.1:0-11934 GCA_040377355.1 Burkholderiaceae bacterium
ATTGACCAATCCTGCACAGAATTGATCGCACGTCGTCAGCCAATTGCTAGCGACCTACGTTTGGTGATGGCTGTATCAAAAGCCATTACAAATTTAGAGCGTGCGGGTGACGAGGCTGATCGTATTGCACGAAGAACCAAGCACATCATGGAAGACAGTGCTTCTCATTCTATTAATACTGCTGAAATTCGTTTATCAGGTCAGATGGCTGTTTCTTTGTTGCGCAGAAGCTTGGATTGTTTTGCAAGATTGGATACCAAAGCGGCTGCCGAAGTGGTCAATGAAGATAAACAGATTGATGAAGAGTTCAAGGCATTCGTGCGCAAACTCACAAGTTATATGGCTGAAGATCCAAGAACCGTTTCTGTCGGCTTAGACATGTTATCGATTGCCAAAGCTGTTGAGCGCATCGGTGATCACTCAAAGAACATCGCTGAGTTTGTGATTTATATCGTTAAAGGCACCGATGTTCGCCATTTGCCGCATGAGCAATTAACTCAAGAGGCTAATAGCTAAGTTATGGCAAGTAGTATTTTAATTGTTGAAGATGAGCCGTCGATTGCAGAGTTAATCGCTGTCAATCTGAGTCACGCAGGATTTTTACCTGTCAGAGCATTTCAAACAGAACAGGCTTCTCAATTAATGAAGGAAGTTTTGCCAGATTTGGTCGTTTTGGATTGGATGTTGCCGGGTAAGTCTGGTGTGCAGTTTGCTAAAGAATTAAGGTCCAACGAGCGCACCAAAGATATTCCAATAATTCTATTGACTGCTCGCAGCGAAGAAATGGATAAGATTGCTGGTCTTGAGGCTGGTGCGGATGACTATGTCACCAAGCCTTTCTCGCCAAAAGAATTGGTAGCTCGTATTCGTGCAGTGCTGAGAAGACGCTCGCCACAATTGGCCGACGAAGTAGTGCAAATCAATAATCTGCGTTTAGATCCTGTGTCTCATCGAGTCTTGGCCACCAATGGTGTGGATGAGGTGTCACTGGATTTGGGTCCAACAGAATTTAGATTGCTACATTTCTTCATGACCCATCCGGAGCGCGTTCACTCCAGAGGTCAGTTATTGGATAAGGTCTGGGGTGATCATGTGTTTGTTGAAGAACGCACCGTAGACGTTCATATCAAGCGCTTAAGAGCTGCATTAGCTCCATCCAATTGCCAGAACTTGATTGAAACTGTTCGAGGCAGTGGTTATCGTTTGACCAAAACCCCGGTTACTCAGTAATCGATAATCAAAAATCAATGATTGTTTACAGTACTGTCAGAGATAGCGCTCACTCAAAATAATTGCCCAAGTCAGGGCGCACAACAATAATGCCAGCATCACGGCAGCACTGCCAAAGTCTTTGGCTCTTTTGGATAAGTCATGAACTTCAAAAGAAATACGATCGATTGCCGCTTCTACACTTGAATTTAATAGTTCGATGACGAGCACCAAAATGACTGACGCAATCAATAAAATCTTTTCAATTGGCGTCACCGGCAAGTAAATGGCCAGTGGAATCAGGATCAGGCTTAGGGCCAATTCTTGACGAAAAGCACTTTCTTCCTTGTATGCGTAAATCAGGCCATTCCAGGAATTGATGGCTGCGCGGAATGCTCGCGTGATTCCTTTATTGCCCTTGTGAGGGTTGTCTTCAATTTGATAATTTGACATGTCAATTTTCAATTAAATAGATAATGTTATTAAGCAATAAAACTATGACAACTTGATGTCATGAAAAGACAATTTCTCAGAAATGTCACAGATTTGATATCGTAATTTCATAAAACTTCCTGACACTGTGATTAATTTATGACAGGAGCTTTTTATGAAAATCACAGTCATCGGAACTGGTTATGTTGGCTTAGTAACCGGCGCTTGCTTGGCGGAGCAGGGTAATCATGTATTTTGCTTGGATCTTAATCAAGAAAAGATCGATATCCTGAATGCGGGAGGTGTCCCCATTTACGAGCCTGGTTTAAAAGAAATCATTGAACGTAATTTGGCTTATGGACGCTTGATTTTCTCCAGTGATATTTCTGCTGCTGTGGCGTATGGCGATATCCAGTTCATTGCGGTGGGCACACCCCCAAGCGAAGATGGCTCAGCTGATTTGCAGTATGTGTTGCAAGCTGCCAAGCAAATTGGACAGCACATGAATCGCTTCAAAGTGGTGGTGAATAAGTCCACAGTGCCGGTTGGAACAGCCGACAAAGTCACGGAAGTGATTGCCCAAGAATTACTAATTCGTTCTTTACCCAGTGAAAATTTTTCTGTGATTTCAAATCCAGAATTCTTAAAAGAGGGCGCGGCGATTGAGGATTTCATGCGACCAGATCGAATCGTGATTGGAAGTCAATCCAACGCTGCAGGTTATGCCGCTAAAGAAATGATGAAGCAATTATATGCTCCGTTTAATCGTCATCATGAGCGAACTTTCTACATGGATGTCAGAAGTGCTGAGCTCACTAAATATGCGGCTAATGCGATGTTGGCCACGCGCATTTCATTTATGAATGAAATTGCCAATTTAGCTGATGTGCTGGGGGCCGATATTGAATCTGTGAGGCAGGGTATTGGTTCAGATTCACGCATTGGCTACAGCTTTTTATATGCAGGAACTGGTTACGGTGGCAGCTGCTTTCCAAAAGATGTCTCAGCGCTTTCTAAAATTGCCGAGCATCATGGTCAAGAGCTTAAATTGATCAAAGCAGTTGAAGAAGTCAATGAATCTCAAAAAAATATATTAGTAAAAAAAATAACGCAACGATATGGCAAAGATCTCACGGGAAAAACATTTTGTTTGTGGGGTTTGGCATTTAAACCGAATACTGATGACATGAGAGAGGCCCCCAGTCGGGTCGTGATTAAGAATTTACTGATGAGAGGGGCCAAAGTACAAGCACATGACCCAGTTGCTATGCATGAGGCTCATTTAGCTGTTCATGGTGATATGGTTGATTGTCCTGGTTTGCTGGCGGGACTAAGTTACCATGAGGATGCGATGCAAGCCGCCCAGAGTGCTGATGCTCTTTTGATCATGACGGAGTGGAAATCATTCAGAAGCCCTGACTTTGATGCCCTTAAGCAAGCGTTATTGGCGCCAATGATTTTTGACGGTAGAAATATTTATGATCCCCAGTTGGTGATTGATCAAGGGTTTGAATATATTGGTATTGGCCGAAGGATTGCGTATGACGCCATTCATTTGCCAAAAGATTATTTGTCCCAAAATTCAAATCAGAGCATTCAGCTAAATCCCCTGGTTCAATCAGGAGTGTCGATCACTCATTAAAGCTTGTTTATATTTTTCAGGTAAATCCAAATTAAAATAAGACGCACTTGTTTTGATCAATTGATATTCAATCGATTTATGCAGATCATGAGCTGGCGACTGCTTGGGCGGCATCATTTCTCTCATTGAAAAGTAAATTTTGTACTCTTGAGCCATGTTGATAAATCCTTCTTTAAATTTCTTGAGTGGTTCTTGTGATTAAGGCTACGCAAGATTTTTGACAATCCGATGAACAATTTAAGAACCTTTGAAGAGCCATTAAAATAGGGCTTTAGAGGCTGATATTTGGATCTCAGCAGATGGATAAATCTTAAATTTATATTATTTTTCAAAGACTTGTTAATATTCATCCTATGCCGTCATTTAAAACCCGTTTGATCACGATTTTCTTGGTCGTTTTCCTAATATCTTGGTTGGTGGGCGAGATATTTGGACCACCAGAGGGCTTACTAGCAGCCACGCTTTCTTTGAGCGCATTGCTCATTCATCAACTTTGGCATGCTTCTAAACTTATTCGCTTATTGCTGTCCCCTAATTTTGGAGAAGTGCCGCGCGCTTTAGGAATTTGGGGAGAAATCTATTACCGCCTACATAAACTGGCGCGTTCATGGCGTGACCAAGTCTTAGAAATTGAGCAGCAGCACAGTCGTTTTATTCAGGCTGTCCAGGCCACTCCCAATGGCGTGGTAATGCTCAATGAGGACGATCAAATTGAGTGGTGCAATGGCATTGCCGAACAGCACTTTGGGGTGAATGCGAAAAGAGATGCCATGCAACGCATCACCCATATTTTGCGTAAACCTTCCTTTGTACAGTACATCATTCGTCAAAACTACCGTGAACCTGTTCGCTTGACTAATATGGGCGTATTCGAGCAATTCACCTTAGATGTACAAATTTTCCCTTATGGGGATAAACAAAAATTGGTTTTATCTCAAGATGTCTCTCAAATAGAAAAAACTGACTCAATGCGAAGAGACTTTGTGGCCAACGTTTCTCATGAGCTCAAAACTCCTTTGACTGTTTTATCTGGATTCTTAGAAACCGTTCAAGAGCTTGAGTTAAATGAAGCTGACCGGAAAAAATATTTAGACTTGATGAGTGTTCAAACCGGACGCATGAAGACTCTGGTTGAAGATTTATTGACTCTGGCTAAATTAGAAGGTAATCCAGAGCCTCCTGTGACGCAAGTTGTACCGATGGGAGTGATGCTTTCTAGATTGCAATCAGATGCTCAAGGTTTGTCTCAGGGCCTTCATCAGATTGTTGTTGAAAAGAACAGCGACAAAAATATTCTTGGCGATGATCTGGAGCTCTATTCTGCCTTTGGTAACCTGGTATCTAATGCTGTGCGTTATACGCCAGATGGCGGAAATATCACAATACGATGGGCTGACTTCGGGGACGGGGCTATTTTTACAGTGATTGATACTGGACCTGGCATTGGTCAAGAGCACATTCCACGTTTAACAGAGCGTTTTTATCGTGTTGATCGCAGTCGCTCAAGAGATACGGGTGGCACTGGATTGGGTATGGCGATTGTGAAGCACGTCATCAACCGTCATCACGGAGAGCTCAAAATTGAATCAACGCTGGGTGTTGGCAGTGAATTTTCTTTGACTTTCCCGCAGCAACGCATTGCCTGATACCGGATTGCCCGATATCAGTTCTTATCGATTGACTTAAAGAGTTAACAATTGCACCAATTCTTTTTGGCCAACATATTCAATTGAAGCAGCTCTTTTCTTAGTTTGATGATAATGCCCTTGCTCATTCATGAGCCAAGCCGTTGAATTGTCTTTTAAGAGCATTTGGAAGCCCTCTTTGATCACTCGGGCTTTTAGTTTCTTATCTAGCACAGGGAAGGCCACCTCAACTCGCCTAAAGAGATTTCGATCCATCCAGTCAGCTGATGAAAGATAAAGAACCTCATTACCTTGGGCATAAAAGTAATAAATACGATGATGTTCTAAAAAGCGACCAATGATTGATCTGACTTTAATGTTTTCAGATAAGCCAGGAACGCCAGGCTTTAAGGCGCACACTCCACGAATGATCAAGTCGATCTTAACGCCAGCTTGAGAGGCCTTATACAGCTCTTGAATGATAGTTGGTTCAAGAAGGGCGTTCATCTTAGCCATGATATGAGCCTTTTTGCCTTGCTTGGCATTTCTGGCTTCGCGACGAATATGCGCAATCAATTCTGAGTGCATCGTGAAAGGAGATTGCCACAAATGCTTGAGCGCAACTCTGCCACCTGAACCAGTCAACTGCATGAATACATGGTGCATGTCTTCGCAAATAGCTGGATCAGCTGTCATCAAGCCAAAGTCGCTGTATAGCTTCGCTGTTCTAGGATGGTAATTGCCAGTACCTAAATGTGCGTAGCGCTTCAGAACCTTTTTTTCTTTGCTTCGACCAGCTGCAGGAATGATTTCTTTTCGAATAATCAGCAACATTTTGGCGTGACACTTATGACCCACTACGCCATACACCACCTGAGCGCCAACAGCTTCTAGCTTAGCAGCCCAAGCAATGTTGGTTTGCTCATCAAAGCGCGCCAAGAGCTCAACCACGACTGTTACTTCCTTGCCATTGCGGGCAGCCTCCATCAAGGCATCCATCACCAATGATTGCTCACCTGTGCGATACACAGTTTGTTTGATGGCTAAAACATTTGGATCTTTGGCTGCTTCTTGCAGCATTTGCAGGACTGGATCAAAGCTTTCATAGGGGTGATGCAACAAAATATCTGAGTGTGATATTTTTTCAAAAATTGTTTCGCCAGGATTGCCAGCAATTGACTGCTTTGGAGTATGAGACTTGAATTTGAATTTAGGGATATCTACCAAGTCAGGAATTTGCGCCAAACGAACCAAATTGACCGGACCATTGACGCGGTAACAATCTGAATCTTTCAATTTTTCTACTTTTTGCAAATACTCTTGAAGTTCGGTTGGCATTTCAGAGGTTATCTCTAAACGAACGGCATTTCCTAAATGACGAGTTGGTAACTCACCTTGAAGGGCTGAGCGCAAATCGGTGATGTCATCTTCAGAAACGAACAAATCAGAGTTACGTGTCACCCTGAACTGATGGCAGCCAGTCACGGCCATGCCTCGGAATAATTCAGGGACAAAGGCTTGAATAAATGAAGATAGCAATACAAAGCCGTGCGGTGTAGGACTCAGATGTTCTGGCAGAGGTACGACGCGAGGTAATGATCTTGGTGCTTGAACGACCGCTAATCTTGACTTTCTACCAAAAGAATCTTTGCCTTCAAGTGTCACCAAAAAATTCAAACTCTTATTAATGACCTTTGGAAATGGATGGGCGGGATCGAGTGCGATTGGGGTCAGCAGTGGCACCAATTCTTTATTAAAAAAACTTTTGGCCCAACGCTTAATTTCTGGCGTCCAATCTGAGCTTGGATAAAACTTGACGCCAGCCTTATCTAATTTTGGAAGAATATCGTCTTGCAGTAAGCTGAATTTTCTGGCAACCAATGCATGCGCATGTTTGGTGATGATGTCATAGGCTTTTTTAATCTGTAAGCCATCGGGTGTGAGGTTCTTTGGGTTACTTTTAAGCTGCTCTTTAATACCAGACATTCTGATTTCAAAGAACTCATCCATATTGGAAGAAACAATACATATAAAACGTAAACGCTCTAAAAGAGGGGTTTTTGGGTCCTCAGCTTGAGCCAACACCCTTGAATTAAACTCTAAGGCACCCAGTTCTCTATTGAGTAGAGGGGTTTGCGAGATAGAATTGGGGTTAGAGTCTGGAGAGATGGGTTGCATATTTATCATTTTGACAAAGCTCTGTGTCAAAAATATGACAAATTCATCATTCAATTTTGTCATCACTGTGTCATATTGACGTCATAATCTACCTAACAAATAAATAAAAGAAAATGAAGTGAGCTCGAACCATTCCAACTCTCCTGATGCCTCAAAAGAATTAGTCGCAGCAGTCGATTTAGGCTCAAATAGTTTTCGCATGGTGATTGCCAGGGTCATCCAGTCGGCCTCTGGAACACAATTGCAACCCATTGATACTTTGAGAGAATCAGTGAGGATGGCCTCTGGCCTCAGCGAAGATAAGAGACTTGATCAGAAGTCGATGCAAAGAGGGTTGGCTGCCATCCATCGCTTTGGGGATCGTTTGCGTGGTTTTAATGCCAAGCAAGTTCGCGCAGTAGCCACGAATACCTTGAGGGTTGCACGGAACGCTGATGAATTCATTCATGAGGCTGAAAAGCTGCTTGGTTTTCCCATTGAGGTGGTGAAGGGTCGTGAAGAGGCTCGCTTGATTTATATCGGCGCTTCGCATGATGCGCCTGCATGTGATGAAAAAAGGTTCGTGCTAGATATTGGTGGCGGTTCCACGGAATTCATCATTGGTGATGGTTATGAGCCCAAACTCCTGGAGTCTTTATATATCGGTTGTGTTTCTTATAGCCAGAATTTTTTCCCAGGTGGCTTGGTCGATGCCCATTGTTTTAAGCAAGCAGAATTATCAGCTCGCCGAGAGATTGAGGCAATCACAGCCCAATTCTTAAAGTCAGGTTGGAAGCAATCGATTGGCTCTTCGGGTACTGCCCGTGCAATTGCTGAGTTAATTGCGCAGAATGGCTTTAATGGTCCTCCGCATGAGTTACCTGTTGATGATATGGGTGGCTTGATCACTAAAGAAGGCTTATTAGCACTAAAAAAATCCCTGATTGAATCTGTCTATATTGATCGATCCACTTTGTTGGGTCTAAAAAATGATCGTCGACCAGTACTCCCAGGCGGCTTAGCCATCATGTTGGCAGCCTTTGAAGAGCTTGGCATTGAGCGCATGGAAGTGACTGAGGCAGCGCTTCGATTGGGTGTTCTTTACGACCTCATTGGTCGATCACAACACCATGACATGAGGTTTGTCACTGTTGAGCAATTCATGCAGCGCTACGGGGTGGATCGTCAACAAGCGCAGAGGGTGAGTAAGACCGCACTTCATTTTTTAAACCAATTCCCCAATCCCAAGCACGGGAATCGCAAAGATAATGAGCAAATTCTGGCGTGGGCTGCAAAGCTTCACGAGATAGGCTTGAGCATTACACACAATGGTTATCACAAGCATTCTGCTTATATTGCCACTCATGCTGACATGCCTGGCTTTTCAAAGCTTGATCAAGCAAGATTAGCAGCGCTGTTATTGGGTCATACGGGCAAACTTGGAAAAATATCAGTGACCTCTAACTACATTGATTGGCGCATGCTATTTAGCTTGCGATTAGCCCATGTACTTTGTCGTCGCAGAACCGATGAAGATATTTCTGACGTTGTTGTGAAAGAGCGTGAAAGTGGCTTTCTTGTCAGAATTTCCAAGGAATGGACTAAAAAGAATCCACTCACACAATTCGGCTTAGAAAAAGAATCGGCCGATTGGAAAAAAATCGGCCGAGAACTCACCATTGAAATTGTTTGATCAATTGATTTTCATCGACTGATCAATTATTTAGATTAATTATTACCTAAAAAATGCTTGGCGTATCTCGGGTGAATGTCATCTAGTCTAAGCATGGTCAAAAAGTCAGCTGTATTGAAGTCCGGATCCCACGCTGGATTACCGCAAACTTTTGCGCCCAATCTGAGGTAACCCTTAATCAATGCTGGCGGCTCAACCTCTAAATTGCTGTTCAACTCTTCAATTGGAAGCGCTAGACGAGGAAACACTCGGTATTCAATATCGGATAAATGTTGCTCATTACTCAACATTTTTGCCAAACTGGCTGCGTAATGACCGCCGTCACCCATTTGCACGCTGGCACAACCCAACATCACCTCGTATTCATTCTTCTTCATATACTGGCCAAGACCGCTCCAAAGAGCCATGATGACCCCGCCAGAACGATAGTCGCGGTGAACGCATGAGCGACCAACTTCAACAATCTTGTGACGCAAATGCCTTAGGCGAGTCAAATCAAATTCCGAGTCTGAATACAAACAACCCATTTGCTTTGCTTGATGTGGTGGTAAAGCTCTGTATGTGCCGATCACCTTGAGGGTCTCATTATCACGAACAATCAGGTGATCACAGAAGCTGTCAAAAATATCAATATCTAAACCTTCTTTAGATGGTTTTAGATTGGCACCCATCTCTTCCGCAAACACTTTGTAGCGCAGACGCTGCGCTTCTTTAACTTCATCCTGATGTCTTGCCCAGCTAACACTGATTGGTGCAGCCTTACTGGTTTGAACAGCAGGGGCTTCAAGTTTCTTGTTACCTTGTGGGCCACTTGAGTTCTTCTGAATGCGCGTGATTTTTTCTTTGATGATCTGATGAAGAGGGGCAATCCTCTCAGACATGGTTTTTTTATTTTGTCTATTGAAAAAAGTATCCGTGATTGAAGACAGTGGATTAGGTAAATCTCTCATTTGTTTGCCTGATTATTGTTAATATGTCATCAATTTATTGGCTAAATATGTCATGCCAATGAAGGAGATTTGACAGTTGTGTGACTTTCGATAGGTTTTAGGTAGCCAACAAATTGATTGCTGGCTACTTGCCAAGAAAATTTCTCTGCATGAGCTCTGGCCACTTCACGAGGAATCTTTAGGGCTTCAAGACAGGCCTCGCGTAAATCATGATTCATGGCACCTGATTGAGAGTTACCAATCACGTCGATTGGACCAGTCACTGGATAGGCAGCCACAGGGGTGCCGCAGGCCATTGCCTCAAGAAGCACCAGGCCAAACGTATCGGTTTTACTTGGGAACACAAACACATCAGCGGCCGCATAAACCTTGGCTAATTTTTCTTGTTGCAAAACGCCCAGGTAATGAACTTCTGGGTATTTGGCCTTAAGACTGTTGAGTGCGGGCCCATCACCTACCACCCATTTGGAGCCTGGCAATTTAAGCTCTAAAAATGCCTCAATATTTTTTTCTACCGCCACTCGACCTACATATAAATATATAGGACGCGCAGTATTGAGCTCTTTTGATTCTTGCGCTTTAAATATCTCTAGATCGACACCCCTGGTCCAAAGAACCACGTTTTTAAAGCCATAAGACTCTAGATCATCAATCACCACTTGAGTTGGTGCCATGACTGCCAAAGATGGGTCATGGAACCAGCGCAGGAATTTATAGGTTAAAGCCAATGGAATGCCTGTGCGGGCTTTGACGTACTCTGGAAAGCGCGTGTGATAAGCCGTTGAAAAAGGCAGCTTATGTTTTAGTGCATAAGCTCTGGCAGCAATGCCCAAAGGGCCTTCAGTTGCAATGTGAATCGCATCAGGGGCAAATGCCTGCATTTTTTGACGAACCTTATTTTTAGGAAATAAAGATAAAGAAATATCTGGGTAAGTAGGGCATGGAATTGTTTTGAAATCCAAAGGAGTGATCATGTCGATCGTATGCCCCATTTTTTTTAATTCATGCATGGTTTGCTTAAGAGTTCTGACCACGCCATTGACTTGGGGTTCCCAAGCATCCGTCACAATCATGATGTTCATTTAATCGTCTCCAGTAATTTTTCTTGAGTCATTGATATTTCAGTTCTTGTAACGGAAATGGTGACCGTTTCAAGGTTGGGGATTGCAATAGGGTCAGGCAATATATGCGGCCAGTGAACAATTTTTAATGTGCCATTGGCTGTTTCAACCAAGGCTGTCAAGCTCTCTACCCAATCGCCGTCGTTGCAATAAAGTAAGCCATCAATCTCTCTGATTTCAGCTTTGTGGATGTGACCACACACCACGCCATCGCAATTTCTGATTCGGGCTTCGCGGGCCATGATCATTTCAAAGTCAGCAATAAAGCTCACGGCATTTTTGACAGAATGTTTTAAGTATTGAGAAAGTGACCAATAGTTAAGGCCCATTCTTGAGCGAACTTTATTGAACCAGCGGTTGACCCATAAAATAAATGTATAAAGTGTGTCTCCCACGTAAGCAAGCCACTTGGCGTATTGCATCACGCCATCAAACAAATCTCCATGAGTAATCCACAAACGCTTGCCATCGGCTGTCACGTGAATCACCTCATCCTCAACCTTGATATCACCAAAGCTCATACCAAAGAATTGACGAGCCATTTCATCGTGATTACCTGGTATGTAAATGACCTCGCAACCTTTTCTGGCTTTGCGGAGTAATTTTTGAACCACATCATTGTGTGCTTGAGGCCAAAACCAGCGCTTTCTTAATTGCCATCCATCAATGATGTCGCCAACCAAATAAATTTTGTCAGCATCGTTGTGTTTTAAGAAATCGAGAAGATAATTTGCTTGACACCCTGAGGTGCCTAAGTGAACATCAGAAATCCATATCGCGCGGTAATGATTCATGAGTTCACATTGGGCACGATCTATTTGAAACTATGATGTCAAATTGATGTCATATTCGTGACATAGAAATATGCCAAGATTCCCCACATGAAATCATTTTTCCTTGTAATTCATCTTGTGTCTGCCATATTGAAGTGCGCAATATTTCCCGTATTGCCAATCAAATTACGCAAAAACATGGTTCAGCGTTGGTGCATTCGTTTACTCGGAATTTTGAAAGTGAAGGTCATCATTCATGGAGATGATTCAACTTTATTGGGTGCTCAACCTTACTTATTGGTTGCCAACCACATCTCTTGGCTTGACATCCA
>JBEIOY010000218.1:0-1913 GCA_040377355.1 Burkholderiaceae bacterium
GCCTCTAAAACAGATCTCTCAATATTGGCCGTACTGGAATACAAGGTATGTATTTTATTGCCATACAAAGCATCTAACTCTCTTAATCGATCAAGGTTTTTATCAATGATGGTCACACGAGATCCCATGCCAACCGCCATTTGTAAAGCAGCACTGCCAACAACTCCAGCGCCCAAAATCACCACATCAGCCGCAGGAACACCTGGCACCCCTGCCAATAACAATGCTCGACCACCATTTGCCTTTTCTAAATGATGTGCTGCTGCTTGGATCGACATCCTCCCGGCCACTTCGCTCATGGGGGCCAATAAAGGTAATCGACCGTTAGAGCTGGTGACCGTCTCATAGGCAATACAAATTGCATTTGATTGCAACAACGCCTGAGTTTGATACAAATCTGGCGCCAAATGCAGATATGTGAACAAAACCTGCCCTGAACGAAGCATCTTGCACTCTTCGGGCTGAGGTTCTTTGACTTTGATAATCATCTCAGCTTCGGCAAATATGTCACTTGGGCAATCCACCATCTGGGCCCCAGCCATGACATAGTGCTCATCCATGAAGTCAATGGCTTCTCCTGCATTCTTTTGCACCAGCACCTGATGACCCCAGAGCCTTAACTCTTTGACTTGATCGGGAGTTAACCCAACTCGATATTCGTGATTTTTAACTTCTTTAGGTACGCCAACAATCATGATGCACTCCTCTCTTTTTTATGAAGACCAAAAATAAAATACAACAACGTCAATCCAAGCAAAATTGGAGGACCGACATAAAACGCCATGCGGGTTGATTCGGAATAAGCCATTAAGCCAATCACAAACATCACAAAGAAGATCGCAAACCATGAGCCGTATGGCCAGAGAATGGCGCGATAAGGCAATTCATCTCTTTGAGATTGAGTTAAAGATTTTCTAAATTGAATTTGTGTGTATAAGATGGCGATCCAAACCAATAAGCCAATCAAAGTAACGGCCGCAGTGATCCACTGAAATGCTTTCTCAGGAACAAAGTAATTCAGGGCAACCCCTAAGGTTGGCAACAGAATCGTCATCAAGATGGCTTTCATAGGCACGCCTGATTTAGATACCTCACCCAATGCTTGTGGCGCATTACCAATTTTTGATAAACCTAAGAGCAATCGACCGCCACTGAATATGCCAGCATTACAAGATGAAAGTGCTGCCGTGATCACCACAAAATTGATGATGCCCGCCGCTTCTCTTAAGCCGATGCTTTCAAACATGGCGACGAATGGACTACCTTGCTGACCCACTTGATGCCAAGGGAAGATCGCCAAAATAACAAACAAGGCTCCCACGTAAAAGATCAAGATGCGCCAAGCCAACGAATCAATGGCCATGGGGATTGTCTTGGTAGGATTTTCAGCTTCACCCGCTGACAAGCCAATCATTTCAATACCAACATAGGCAAATAAAACCATTTGAAGTGATAACAAGAAACCACTCACCCCATTGGGGAAAAATCCACCGTGTTGCCAAAGGTTGGCTATACCAATTGGTTCACCGCCCACACCCAGGCCAAAGAAAATCATGCCGCAGCCCATCGCAATCATTGTCACAATCGCGACGACCTTGATGAGAGAGAACCAAAACTCAAATTCGCCAAAAACCTTCACAGCAACAAAGTTGATGCCGCCCATGGCCAATAGCGAAGATAATGCCCATACCCATTGCGGGATATCCGGGAACCACATCATCATGTAGATGCCAACAGCAGTGACCTCTGCCAAGCCCACCACAATCCAGTAAGTCCAATAACCCCAACCAACCAGATAGCCCGCCAAAGGTCCGATGTATTTACCGGCGTAATGAGCGAACGATCCTGCCACAGGTTCATGGACTGCCATTTCACCCAAAGCCCTCAGAACAATGAATGCAACCAATCCAGCC
>JBEIOY010000229.1:0-1616 GCA_040377355.1 Burkholderiaceae bacterium
AAACAGGGGTGATTTGGCTATTTTGGTTGAAGGTGATCCAAAGCTTTTCAATCAATATGGTGTGATGCTGGTTAATCCAAGCAAGCATCCTCACGTTAAAAAGGCTGAGGGTCAAGCATTCATCGATTGGATCATTTCAAGCGAGGGACAACAAACCATTGCTAGCTACAAAGTTGAGGGGCAGCAAAGCTTTTTCCCTAACGCTAAAAAATAACATTGATCAGTTGTAACTGATCAATCTTCTCTTACTGACTCATAGTATTCGACCTCGTTTTAACGCGGGGTCGAAAAAACCATTAAGCTATCGCCATGTTGTCGGCCTTCCATGATGCTTTTGCCCTCTTAGAAACACTCGATGCCAATTTGGTAGGCATCGTGCTTGTCTCATTACAAGTCAGCATCACAGCCCTTTTGGTGGGTTGTTTATTAGGTATGCCTCTAGGTGCTTTCATTGCCATCCAAAATTTTCCCGGTAGGCAAGGTTTGATCGTTGTTTTAAACAGTTTGATGGGTGTACCCACAGTCATCGTGGGTGTTGTCATTTATTTACTGTTATCCCGCTCCGGTCCATTAGGTGAGCTAAATTGGTTATTCACACCCAAGGGCATGATCTTGGCCCAATCCGTTTTAACCACACCGCTGATTGCGGCGCTTACTCGCCAAATCATTGAAGATGGCTGGAGAATTCATGGTGAAACCATGTCGGCCCTGCGACTGCCGATCTCTGCCAAGCTCAAATGGCTCGCATGGGACTGTCGCTTTTCCCTATCAATCGCATTACTCGCCGGATTTGCCAGAGCAATTTCTGAAGTGGGTGCTGTCATGATTGTGGGTGGCAATATTGATCGAGTATCGCGCACGATGACCACTGCGATTGCTTTAGAAACCAGCAAAGGTGACTTGCCCCTTGCTCTTGCCTTAGGTCTCGTTCTATTAGGCGTTGTTTTACTGGCCAACCTAATGACCTCCACGATCAAATCTTTTGCTGAGCGTCGCTATGGATAAAGACTTGATGATTGACTTAAAAGATATTGTGATTCGTCGTGATGAACGCAAGATTCTTTCTATTTCAGCCCAAATTCCAAGACAAGGCATCACAGCAGTGATCGGCCCCAATGGTTCAGGCAAAACAACTCTGCTAAAACTTTTACATGGTGCGATGGAAGCAGATTCAGGCAGCTATAAGCCTGGCTCAGCAGATCTTGAGTCTGCTTTGGTGTTACATCACACACCCCTCATCAAGGCAAGTGTTAGAACCAATATGGCCATTGTTAAAGACAGTATTGGCAAAAACAAAATCACCGACAACGATATTGATGAAGCATTGGCATTGGTGGGGCTCACACATCTTCAAAATCAATCAGCTTTAAAGCTTTCTGCCGGCGAGAGACAACGCTTGAGTTTGGCCAGAGCAAAGTGCCAACGTCCCAAGGTGATACTGTTAGATGAGCCAACAGCGAATTTAGACCCTAGTACCACTGAACAAGTTGAAGCCATCATTCAGCAGATGGCAGATGATGGGTGCGGCGTCATCTTTACTTCACATCATTTGGGTCAAGTACAAGCGCTTGCTGATCGAGTTGTTTTCTTAAATGAAGGTGTATGCCTTGAATCAA
>JBEIOY010000136.1:0-3789 GCA_040377355.1 Burkholderiaceae bacterium
AACCTTCTAAGTTTAATACACCTGAAAAATTTTCGGCATCACAAAATAGGGTTTCTAATGCAAAATTGGTCTTGCTGATAAAGTCATATCGCACTGACATCTTCAAGCTCAGACGCCCATCTTAATTGAAGTTTGAAGATTTATCAGGAAAGTACCAATTGATTAGAGCCATCAAATGCTGTTTAAATGACAATCATGGTCTGAGACGCAATAATGCAATACAAATTTTATTCATGCCTTCACAATATTTCGAAATTGATTAACACCTCACCTCTCGCATACAGAATGTTCAAAATGATGGCTAGCAGTCTTTTAGCTATCCTTTTATCGTCCTGCGCGAATCTCAATGATGGCCGATCCAGCCAACCACCTGCACCCAGTCAAAGTGTCAGTTTGGTGGACAACATGAGCCAATCAGAATCAATCAACACAGATTCTTTGCAAGCTTTTTTAGAAATGGTATCTAAAAACCATCAAATTCCTATGGCTGATCTAAGACGCGCTTTTGAAGATACAAAAGCAATCCCATCGATTAAAAAACTGGTGATGCCCCCACCCCCAGGCTTTCAAAAGAATTGGAAAGTCTATCGCAGCAGATTTGTTGAACCAAGGCGTTTGGCTGCGGGCCAGAAGTTTTGGACTACCCATCGGTCCTTCATCGAAAAAACAGAAAAAGAAACTAGTATTCCGGCAGAAATCATTGTGTCAATTATTGGTGTAGAAACCATCTATGGTCGACACATGGGCGGCTTCTCAGTCAGAGATTCTCTCAGCACCCTCGGATTTGACTACCCCAACGCTCCCAATAAAACTGCCAGAGAAACCCTGTTTAAAAATCAGTTAGAAGATTTAATCTTGCTGTGCTGGGCAGAGAACCGCCAAGCAAAACCATTCAAAACTTGCTTGAACCAAACTGGATCCTATGCTGGCGCCATCGGCTTGCCTCAGTTCATGCCTGGCAGTATTAGGCGCTTTGCCGTAGATGGTGATAAGGATGGCAAGATTGACTTAAGAAGTTCACCGGAAGATGCCATTGCAAGCGTTGCCAACTTTCTCAAGGTGCACGGTTGGGTACAAGATGAGCCTATTTATTTTGAGATTGAAAGCAACCAGTCTGCTCAAGATACTGCTGCGCGCTTAGCCGATGGAGAGCCAAAAGCGAAGCTTCAATTGGGCGATCTGATTAATCAAGGCTTATTGAAGCAAAGCTCGCTTCCAACAAGTACGCCAAGCTTGATTGTTGACCTACCAAGTCCTGGTAATAACGGTGGCACGGATGTTCGTTACGTGATTGGTCTGCGTAATTTTTTAGCCATCTGTGATTACAACCGCAGTTTCTTTTATGCCCAATCCGTGGCGGAATTTGCTGAAGCTTTAGATGATGTGAGGCCTACAGGCGATGTTGCTAAAAAATCAACGAAGAAACCCAAAAAAGCCAAAAAGACTGCCAAAAAAAGTCAATAGTATTTAAATAAATACCGTTCAGTTAAGCCGGGAAAACGCCCGTTGATAGATAGCGGTCACCGCGGTCACAAACAATGAAAACGATCGTGGCATTTTCAATTCTTTCTGCTACTCTCAAAGCAACAACCAAAGCACCCGCTGCCGAGATACCGCAAAAAATACCTTCTTCTCTTGCCAAGCGTCGAGCCATGTCTTCAGCCGCAGCCTGGCTGACATATTCGATGCGATCCACTTTCGCATCAGCGTAAATTTTAGGAATGTACTCAGGGGACCATTTACGAATACCAGGTATTTGCGAACCATCCTCTGGTTGAGCCCCGATGATTTGAATATTCGCGTTCTTTTCTTTTAAGTAGATCGATACACCAGTGATGGTTCCAGTGGTGCCCATCGCAGAAATAAAATGCGTGACCTGACCTTGAGTATCTTTCCAAATCTCAGGGCCTGTTGATTCAATGTGGGCCTTGGGATTATCTTTATTGCCAAACTGATCGAGGATTTTTCCCTTGCCATCTTTTTGTAATTGCTCTGCGTAATCTCTTGCATACTCCATGCCGCCCGTTGCTGGAGTCAAGATCAATTCAGCGCCGTAGGCCGCCATGCTTTGGCGGCGCTCAATACTTTGATTCTCAGGCATCACCAAAATCATCTTGTAACCCAAGATGGCTGCAACCATGGCCAAGGCTATCCCGGTGTTGCCGCTGGTTGCTTCAATCAGAGTATCGCCAGGACTGATATCACCTCGCTCTTCGGCGCGCATGAACATCGATAAAGCTGGTCGGTCTTTGACCGAACCAGCTGGATTGTTACCCTCCAACTTACCCAAGATAACGTTATTTCGTTCTGCATTGCCTGCTCCAGGTATGCGCTGTAAACGCACCAAAGGGGTGTGGCCCACAGTTTGGGCAATGGTCGGGTAGTTTGGGCGTGAAGTAGACATATGACCCCTATCTTAATGTATTTTTAACAAGGTCATATGCCAATAACTTATAAGCTTATAGGCTTAGGAAGCTTCTCTACCTTTCTGATTATTTTGCTTGCCTTCCTTTGCATCTTCTTTAGTTTTTCTACTTTGCTTGGATGTTTTTTCCGAGCTGGCTTTTTCTGACTTCGCTTTTTTGGCGCCTTCTTTTTCTTTATCTGCGGTTCTTTTAGATGAGGCTTCCTTGGTGTTGCCCGCAGACCTATCTTTGCTAGGGCCTGCAACAGTTTTATTATTGATGGTCAAACCATTTTGCATCAAACGTTCCACAGTTTTTTCTCCGATCCCTTTGACCCGGGTGTGAAGATCAGTCGAATCTTTAAATGGTCCATTATTTTTTCGCTCAAGCAAAATAGCCTTGGCTTTAGATGGCCCCAAGCCTCGCACAGACTCTAAAGCTGACTGATCAGCAGAGTTGATTTCTACTTTAGCGAAGGCATGACCGCCCAATAAAGATAGGCCCACAAAAGCTGCCATGATGAATTTGATGATTGGTTGCGATAGTTTTAAAAACATTCAGACTCCTTTAAATAAAAAAGCTCCATCGATTGATGAAGCTTTTTCTTAACGAGTCGGCCGGGATGCGGTTGACGTTTTTTTATTGCCTACAAAGGTTGTGCAAGAAAATCAGAATTATCTGACAGCCACGTCATGTACTTGCTGACGCCCTGCTCAACCGTTAGGAAGTCTTCTTGATAGCCTGCAGATCTCAAATTTGTTAAATCGGCCTGAGTGTATGATTGATACTTACCTTTTAAGGCCTCCGGAAAAGGTACGTACTCCAGCAATCTCTCATCAATCAAGTCTGATAAAGACAACTCAGTATGCCCATGGATTTTTCTTAGAGAGTTAATCACTGACTTAGCCACATCATTGAATGGTTGTGCGCGCCCAGTGCCTAAATTAAATATGCCATTTTTTTCGGGGTGATCGTAGAAAAACAAATTCACCTTGACCACATCTTCAACAGAAACAAAATCTCGTTTTTGTTCACCCTCTTGATAGCCATCGTATTCACCAAACAATTTCACCAAATTGGTTTCTTTGAATTGATGGTAATGATGAAAGGCAACTGAGGCCATGCGGCCTTTGTGTGATTCTCTGGGTCCATACACGTTAAAGTATCTGAATCCAACCACTTGGGCGGTAGTGACTTCGTCTTGCAAACGTTGTCGCACCACTTGATCAAATAAGAATTTCGAATAGCCATAAACGTTCAGCGGCTTCTCAAACTGGCGATCTTCTTTGAATACATCAGAACCACCATATGTAGCAGCAGAAGAGGCATACAAAAAAGGGACGTGGTGCTCTGTGCAAATGTCTAATAAATCGATTGAATAACG
>JBEIOY010000017.1:0-13847 GCA_040377355.1 Burkholderiaceae bacterium
AAGGTAATCGCAAGAATTTCACTGGGCTTTGCGCCAGCGAGTAACAGTCGAATAATGCGAGACACCAACAGCCATGTTTTGCCACTGCCAGCGCAAGCCTCCACAACCACCGATTGATCAGGGTCACATGAATCAAGTATCAATGGATCGATCATGACCACATTCCTTTTCGACAAATGCCCCGGGCTTGGCAATACTGACAAATACTGTCGGGCGCACTTGCCACCATTGGGGAGCCACCCCAAAGAGCTTCGATGTCACCAATCATTTGCGCTGGGAGCTGATTCATTTGGTCTTGCAAATCATCAACTTCTACGCGCGCATCCTCTTCTTTGATCGAAACCCACGAGGCAATTGTTGCAGGCTGACGATTCACCATGTCGTGACCGTTCACAGCTTTGGCATAGATGACCAACTGTGGATCGTCTTTGAGATTATTTTTCTTTTTGGTGATTGAGTTCTTGCTGCTGAACTTGTAGTCAATCACTTCAACGCCCTCTTGAGAATGAATGTCTAAACGATCAACAAATCCAGAAACACGAATGTCACCAAAACGTGTCTGCAAATCAAAGCCCACTTGCTTTTCGCCATCATGAAACACCCATCCAGATTGCTCACGTTGAATGTGCCAATCAATCCACGATGGAATCAAAGTCTCCCACTCGATCCAAGCGGCTAACCATCTGCCATCCACATCAAGCAAAGGTTTGAAATGTTTATGAGAAATAGCATACAGACGTTGTTTTAATAATTTGGTGCGCTCGTAAATATTGTCTGTCTCAAGTACTTGAGTTTTTAGTCCGTGATAAAAATCATACAAAGCCGCGTGAAGTGTTTTTCCAACCAAACTCAGATCAACTTCAGTATCTAAGCCCGCCCTCTCTCTCAGCCCCAACAACCTTGTCACGTAATATCGGTAAGGACACTCTCTCAGCGCACGATAGGCGCTTGGACTGATGCTCGTGGGTTTAACAAAGTCATTGGGTAAGGTTGGTTTTGGTTGACGAATGGGGCTTGCTTCATAAGGTGTAGGTAATGCTTCAAGTTTATCTTTTAAGATATCCACATGATTGACGTAGAGTCTTTGTAACCACGCCGATGGCTGTCTTGGCTCTCCAGTCGCACCAACTGACTGCCAAATCATTCGCCAACTTTGATGAGATGTCATCAATTGAGATAAATCCATCGCCTGCTGAATGAATTCAGCTTCCTGAGTTTTACAACCTAATAACTTTTTAAGTTGCGCCGATAAAAACATCGGACTATCTGACAGTGACGGTAACTGGGTGTCATCACAACCCACCATGACCCAAGCATCAAATCTTCTTAAGCGTGTGGCACTTAAGGGCAAAATTGTGACGCTAGCACTCTGCCGTGGATTGCTTTCAATATAACTGGCATCTTCAAACATCGAACTCAACAAAGATAACCATTCCACCTGCTTCATGGGATGGTGATGCAGTAATTTCATGGGTGAAAGACATGCCAATAATTGTTGACCAGCAATGTCTTTGATCAATGCTGCAGACATGCCTAAATCGACCAAATCTTGTTCAAGTAAATCTAACCAAGCAAGGCAAGAATTTGATGCGGATTGCCAGCGATGACTTTGATTTTTTAACTTACGAATGATATTGATCAAAACATTAGCTTCATCATGATCAGAATCGAGCGCCAAAATAAATGCAGGCCAAGACCCTCTGACATCTGCTTGAATCAGTCGTTGCTCTAAGAAGGTTAAACAATCAGACACTTGATCATGCTCGATGCCAAAAGCCGACCAATCAATGTAGGGATTCTTTAGAAAGTCCATCAATTCAACAGAGGATGGTCCCGCTGGATGGCGAACCACGTCCATCCAAGACATCACTGATGCAGCAGCCCTCGTGGTCGATAGTTTCCAACCAGTTTCATCATGAACCGATAAACCATCTCCAAATCTTGCCAGCAAGGCCCTCATGCGACGAGCGACCAAACGATCCTGCGCAATCAATGCGATGTGTTGGTGGCCATCTTGTAAAAATTTGTCTATGGCACCAGCACCTTGCCAAGCTGCATCCTCAAAACCAAGCGCCTTAAAAATCCGGCGATCACTTATAGACTTCTGATGATTTGTCTCAAAAAAGTTTTGGCGATTCAACTGAATCACTTCTTTTGATTCATTGGCAGCATTCAGGCACTCAGGCCAGAGTGCGACTTTCGAATAATCCAAGGAGCAATGGTGAAATGTAGTGACCGATGCATGAGCTTGCCAAACTTGCTCTAGCGCTTTTTCAAAACCAGGGCTGGCTTGTGCGGTTTGAATGAAGATAATTGGGGGGTAGTTGTTTATTTTGTGGGCATCAGCCATTGCCTGCCCCGCTTCAGAAATTCTCAAACCCATGGCTCGTCGCTGTCTGACAATTGGATCTTGAGTGCTACTCAAATTTTCCCAAAAAGCCAAGACAATGCGGGCCTCAACCTCTACTACCTGTTTTGACGCACCTTGGTACACCTCGGCAATGGCATCACTCAGAGCAGACTCAAGCACCTCATCAAAAACACCCAAAGTAGCATCTGATAGTAAATCACAGACTTCAATGATTTTTTTGGCCAATGACCACTTAGATGCGTCCGAGCTATCCATTAAAAGAGAACTCAACTGTGGTCTATCACTCAAGGCTCGATATACCTCATACCAGCGCTCAAGATCTGTTTTCAAAACACCTTCATTTTTTAAACCAGGCGTCTCTTTTAACCATTGAGCTAAACCCAAGACTCTTGGCAAAAAGACTAAATTCGAGGGCAAACCAGTCGGACGGCGCTTTTCAAGTGCTTGTCTAAGGGAATAAGCAGGGCCAGATGTACTCAAAATCACCAATGGGCTGCGCTGCTCTTCCTTGGTCACCGTCCAAACGAGATCAGCCAGGGCATTTAAGGCCTGCTCATCTGGGGTTAAAAGGTGGTGTTTGAAATATGGCATTGAAGTAGAAGTATGCACAAAGAAGCACTTATTGATAATATATTGCTTGTTATTGGTGAATTATCAAAAAACAAGATTTACAACCAATCATAAATAAAACAATTAATCCCAAAGGACTCTTATGAGTGACGCTATTAAATACGTAAGTGATGCATCTTTTGATCAAGATGTGATGAAGTCTGATAAGCCAGTATTGCTCGACTTTTGGGCTGAATGGTGCGGTCCTTGCAAAATGATTGGCCCAATTCTTGAAGAAGTTGCCAAGGAGTATGGTGACAAGGTACAGATTGCAAAAATGAACGTTGATGAAAACCAAGGCATTCCAGCTCAGTTTGGTATCCGCGGCATTCCAACCTTGATTTTGTTCAAAAATGGCGCGATAGCCGCTCAAAAAGTGGGCGCTTTGTCTAAGTCTCAGTTGACTGCATTTTTGGATAGTCATATCTAAATTTTGATGTTTGAGGAGCTCTCCTAAGGAGCTCCTCACCCCTCCCAAACACTTAATTTGCTCTTTTTTTAATTTAGGGTGTAGAATCCATTCAACAACTGATAGAACGTCCTGTTCTCATCAATCATTCCAAAATCTTGTTCTTTCTTTGAGGCTTTAGCCTAACTCCACACACATGCATCTCACCGAACTTAAAGCACTACACGTATCAGCCCTTCTTGAAATGGCCACTGACCTAGAAATTGAAAATACTCAGCGCATGCGCAAGCAAGAGTTGATGTTTGCAATTCTTAAAAAACGCGCCAAAGGTGGTGAGACCATCTTCGGTGATGGCGTTTTAGAAGTTCTGCCTGATGGTTTTGGCTTTCTCCGCTCGCCCGAAGCTTCTTACATGGCTTCCACCGATGATATTTACATTTCCCCTGCGCAAATTCGCCGCTTTAATTTACATACCGGTGACGCCGTCGAAGGTGAAGTTAGAACACCTAAAGAAGGTGAACGTTACTTTGCTTTAGTCAAGGTAGACAAGATCAATGGCATTGCTCCTGAGGCGCTTAAAAACCGCATCATGTTTGAAAACTTAACACCTCTTCATCCAGATCGCCCGATGTTGCTTGAGCGCGATATCAAGGCTGAAGAGAATCTAACTGGACGGATCATTGACATGATTGCCCCGATTGGTTTTGGTCAACGTGCTTTATTGGTTGCCTCCCCCAAGTCTGGTAAGACAGTGATGATGCAGCACATTGCTCATGCTATTTCAGCAAACCAACCAGAGGCGGTTTTGATTGTTCTTTTAGTCGATGAGCGCCCAGAAGAAGTGACTGAGATGCAACGCTCTGTTAAGGGTGAAGTAGTAGCATCGACTTTTGATGAACCAGCGGTGCGTCACGTTCAGGTGGCAGAAATGGTGATTGAAAAAGCCAAGCGCTTGGTTGAAATGAAGCGTGATGTGATCATTTTGCTAGACTCAATCACTCGACTAGCTCGTGCTTACAACACGGTCGTACCATCATCAGGCAAAGTTTTATCGGGCGGTGTGGATGCCAATGCTTTGCAAAGACCTAAGCGTTTCTTTGGTGCAGCCAGAAATATTGAAGAAGGTGGTTCTTTGACTATCATTGCAACTGCCTTGATTGAAACAGGCAGCCGCATGGACGACTTGATTTACGAAGAGTTCAAAGGCACCGGCAACATGGAAGTACATTTGGAGCGCCGACTTGCTGAGCGCCGCGTGTACCCAGCGATCAACCTGAATAAGTCAGGCACTCGTCGTGAAGAACTCTTGATCAAACCTGAGATTCTCCAGAAGGTCTGGGTTTTACGTAAGTTGATATCTGATATGGATGATATTGAAGCGATGAACTTCATCGTGGATAAACTCAAATCCACTAAAAATAACGCTGAATTCTTTGAATTGATGCGTCGCGGGGGCTAAATAAGCGTTAAAACTGGCTGAAAACGTGGTTTTCCAGTCAGTTTTGCCCAAAACAAGCCCATATCTAGTATTTTTTGCTACAATTCTCGTTTTAATTCAGGCAAGTACCCATTATTCGATGGGCGGCTACCAAGCTAAAGGACTATTTAAATGAAACAAGGTATTCACCCAGATTACAAAGAAGTTGTTTTCCTAGATGTATCAAACAACTTCAGCTTTAAAACACGCTCTACAATCAACACCAAAGAAAAAATTAAATGGGAAGATGGTCAAGAATATCCGTTGGCAAAGATTGAGACTTCTTCAGAGTCACACCCTTTCTATACTGGCACTCAGAAGATCATGGACACAGCTGGTCGTGTTGAGAAGTTCCGTCAGAAATTTGGCACAAAAGCAACAGGCAAAACAACTGCCTAAGAATTTCAGCTTTACCAATGAAATCTTAAAAGGCAGCGCACGCTGCCTTTTTTCATATAGGCTGTTCATTCTCGTCTAATCAGGTCAAAATTTAAGCTTCATGAGATCCATTCGTTTAACTGCCGCCGCCACATCCACATTGCCACGCTATGTGTTGATTTTGATCACGGCCATTTATGGATTGCTGGGTATCTTTGGTCGAGATCCCTGGAAAAACGATGATGCTGCTGGTTTTGGGGCCATGTGGACTTTGGCCAATGGATCATGGCAAGATTGGTTGCTACCTCACATTGACGGCAGAACAGAGATCCTAGCGGGTCCACTGCCCTATTGGTTGGGTGCTAGCTTGATTGGCTTATTTGGCCCAGTCATCGGACCTACAAACGCTGCAGGACTCTATTCAGCTGGGTGTTTTTTCTTGAGTTGCATGGCCATTTGGCACGCCTCTTATTTACTAGGGCGTCGTCCTGAGGTTCAGCCAACGGCATTTGCATTGGGTGGGCAACCTGAACCAGGCGACTATGGTAGAACGTTGGCTGACAGTGCTCTCATGATTTTCTTGGCCTGCATTGGTTTGGCACTTCGCGCCCATGAGACTACGCCTGCTCTTGCTCAATTATTGGGTGTATCAACTGTAATTTATGGAATGGTCAGAGGTTTAGATAAACCCCTGCAAGGTGGCGCGTGGACTGGTCTTGGCTTAGCAGTCATTGCACTATCAGCATCACTTTGGTTGTTTGTCTTGATTTTTATTGGTCTGATCATTTCTTTGATTATTTGCGAAGTCAAGCCTCATCCTAAATGGTTGGCGAGCACCTGGCTAATTGCATTGTTGGGTATCGGCGTTTGGCCATTTTTATGGTGGATGTCGGATTTAAGTACCGGTCAAATGCAAGTTGCTTGGCAAGCCTGGTGGGGCAATGACGCTATGCAGTTAGTTATTTCAGGCAAGTCATCGGGCTTTTTAGCTAGAAACTTACCTCTGTACGCTTGGCCTGTTTGGCCTTTGGCTTTGTGGAGTATTTGGTTTTGGCGCAAGGGTGCCAATAATCCACTGGGCGGCATCCGCAATCCTAATATGGCATTACCGCTGGGCATTGTGATCGCGGTACTGGTTTATCAAACTCACCTCGAAGCTCTCAGCGAACAGTCTTTGCTATTGATCATTCCACCCTTGGTGATTTGGGCCTGCTTCAGTCTGCCTATCATTAAGCGCAGTGTGATCAGTTTTATTGATTGGTTTGCCTTGCTCACCTTCACTTTGCTTGGCGCGTTCATTTGGGTCATGTGGTTTGCGATGACGACCAACATGCCTGCTGGCTTAGCAAGAAATGTTGCCAAGAAAGTTCCTGGCTTTGTTCCAGAATTTAGTTGGTTGGCATTGATTGCAGCCATCGTGGTGACAGCTTTATGGGTGAGCGTTGTCAAATGGCGAACATCCAGAGCTCCAAAAGTAATTTGGCGAGCTGTGGTGATTTCTGCGGCCGGCACAACTTTAACGTGGGTATTGCTCATGACGCTCTGGTTACCCACGATCAATTATGCAAAAACTTATCGTGATGTGGCGCAGCGCTTGGTGCAAGTAGTTCCATCGCAATCAGTTTGTATCAACTCAATGCATCTAGGTGATGGACAATTAGCTTCATTCATTTACTTTACAAAACTGAAGTTCAAGGATGATGTTCATTGTGATCTATGGATCAGTAATCAACCTGGTGAGGCGCGCAAAACTGCCATTCGATTGAATAAGAGCCTTGAACTCATTTGGGAAGATCGTCGCGTGAGTGATCGAAATGAAAGATTAAGGCTTTATAAAGTTCTGAGTCATGCTCAGTAACCTCAAGCGAGACATTCCCCGCCTACTTTCTTTAGCTGGTCCCTTATTAGTTGGCCAATTAGCTGTGATTGCCTTTGGGGTGATGGATACCGCCATGGTGGCCAGATACTCGACCGATGACTTGGCGGCCCTTGCGATGGCAGGTTCTATTTTTATCAGTATTTATGTTGGTTTGACTGGGGTTATTTCAGCCCTGGCTCCGATTGCTGGTCAATTGTTTGGCGCCAAACGTTTCTCTGACATTGGCGAAGAAGTTCGTCAAGGTTGGTGGCTATCACTTGGCCTTAGTATTTTTGGCATGCTGATATTGATGAACCCAGGCGTATTTTTATCGATTGCCAATGCCAGCCCAGAAGTTGAAGCAAAAGCCATTTTGTATTTACAAATCGTGGCTTGGGGTTTGCCAGCCAGTTTAGCGATGCGAGTGTTGGTGGCGTTTCATAATGCCATTTCTAAGCCAGCGGTGGTCACCTGGTTACAAATCGGCGGCTTATTTTTAAAAATTCCACTCAATGCCTGGTTCATTTATGGTGGCTTTGGGGTTGATGCCATGGGTGGGCCGGGTTGCGCTCTAGCCACCGTGATCATCAATTGGCTTTGGCTTTTGACGATGCTGATAATTGTTTATCGAGGAAACTTTTATCAAGTATTTGGCGTGTACGAAAAGTTCAGCAAACCAAATTTACACAGAATTACCACCCTACTAAAACTTGGTTTACCAATTGGCTTAAGTTACCTGATTGAGGTGACCTCATTCGCCTTCATGGCTTTGTTCATTGCTAAGCTAGGCACAGTTCCTTTAGCAGGCCATCAAATCGTGGCTAACTTAGGCACGGTTTTATACATGCTACCTCTGTCTTTATCGATTGCTACCTCGACATTGGTGGCGCAATCATTAGGTGCAGATAAACCAACTCTGGCCAAAGAGATTGGATGGTCATCATTGATCTTCACAACAACTTTGTGTGTTTTAGTTGGCTTCTTGGTTTGGATTTTTAGATACCCTCTGCTTGATTTGTATGCTCCATCCGCAGATGTTCGGTCCATGGCAATACCACTGTTTTTATTCATCGCCTTCTATCAAATATTTGATGCCCTACAAGTAACGTCGGCATTTATTCTGAGGGGCTATCGTGTCGCTTTTTGGCCAATGTGGATCTACGCCATTTCTTTATGGGGTGTTGGACTTGGCGGTGGGTACATATTAGGCTTTAACTTGACTGGCAACATCCCAGAGATACTTCAAGGGGCTCAAGGCTTTTGGTTCGCAAACAGCTTTAGCTTGGCTATTGCAGCCACCTTCTTGATCATCCTCTTCAAAAGAACTGCCAAGAGGTTTGAGAGGGAGCATCCGCCAGTGGAGGTTTAACCCTCTCTCAATTGAAACTTTAAACAATCACCAAGAAGAAGATTATTTTGGTGCAACTTCAACAGGTTTTTGAATAGAGTAACCTGGCACTTGATGACCTTTTGAGTACATGCACTGCTGATAGGCAATGTCATAACGACGTTGTACTTCTTTAGCTGAATCATTACCGCCTGAGGCACCCATCGCCGCTCCACCTAAAAGACCGACTGCAGCGCCAGTACCAACATTTCGAGCGCTACCCCCATCAGCCATAGCCCCCGCAACAGCGCCAATGGCAGCACCAATAATGGCTGTTTTTGCTGTATTTTTAGCGGCCAACTCATCTGCGGTTGTATTCAATGAATTTTGAGCATAAGTACGGCATTCTTGATCATCTTTCTGGAAGACCTCAAATGGCTTACCAGGAGCAGGCATGATGACCAAGCTTGGGCCCACTGGTGTAGATGCACAACCCACCAATGTGGCTGCAATTAAACCAATCAAGCTAATTTTTTTAAAATCGCGATGCATATCAATCCTTTATCAAACCAATGGTGCACCATATAGGTGCTAACAGTGTCATCATAAACGATGCCCCTACTCCCTTAACGATTGACAGGCAAATAAGATGACGTTGAGCCTGGGATTAGATGGTACTTTTATCATCGTTACATACAAAAAAGTATAGAATGTTCTTATTCAAATATCGATAGTCGAAATGCCGCAATCAGCCTTAAAGCCAAAAGCAATCTCACTTGTCACCTTCGCAATAGCAACGAGTTTTGCTATGTCTGCTTGGGCCATTGATTTACAACCTGGCGATGCCACCGCTCCACCCCCTGGTTTGCGTAGCGTTCAACTTTCTTATTTAAATGCGGAGAGAGTTGGCGCGAATAACGCAAGATTAGATCAAACCCAAGTTCAATTTCGCTATGTCCAAGCTTTTGAAATGAATAAGCAACCTGCATTGTTTTATCTTCACACCGGCACAGGTAGAAATGATCCATCTGGAGCTTACGCCCCTCTTCCTGCTGATAACGGCATGATTGACACCACGCTGGTATTTGCATACTGGCCTTACGTTGATAAAACCTCTAATACTTTTGTAGCTGTTGCAGGATATTTAATCACGCCAACAGGAAGCTATTCAAGCGATAGAGTGATTAATATGGGTGAGAATCGCTATCGATGGGCCGGTCAAATTGCTTATCAAACCAGAATCGCCCCCAGTTTAAATTGGATGGCTGCATTTGATACTTTATGGTTTGGAAAAAATGATTCGAGCAAATCTTTAAAACCTAACGAAGGGATGGGGGAGTTGCAACAGAAAGCCTTATACAGCGCTCAAACAGGCCTTCTTTATCAACTAAATAGTACCTACAGTGTTGCAGCGGCATATTTCTATACAGAAGGTGGTGAAACTGTATTTAAAGGTGGTGCGCAAAACAACTCTATCAACTCACATCGCTATCAATTGAGCGGGATTGGGAATTATTCTTTTGGTCGCCTGACCTTGCAGTACGGTCAAGACATTGATAGCAACGCTACGCTTGAAGATAAGCACCGCATCTTTTTAAGATACACCAAGCTTTTCTAAATCTACGATACCTGAGATTCAATGACTTCAATCTCAGAAGTCCATCCCAGCCATTTTTCTTCAAGTAAAGTTAGTTCATCGTTGATCACTTTGAGCTTCTTGCCTATCTCTGCAATATCACTTGGAGTGATGGGTTCTAGTAGCTTTTTCTCTAATACAATTTTTTCTGATTGAAGCTGTGCCATTGATTTTTCAACTTGATCGATTTGTTTTTTTAAAGGTTTGGTGCGAGCGTTGACCTCTTGACGTTTAGCAGACTCTAATTTTCGTTGCTCACCGGTTAGAACCACTGACTTTTTCTCTGGCGTGACCGTAGTGATGGCAGCGGTCTCAATAACTTCAGAAGCAACTTTGGCTTCTTCAACTTTAGCTTCTTCTCTGAGTCTCTTTGACTCTTCAAGCAAGTAGCGTTGGTAGTCATCCAAATCACCATCAAATGGTTTAATTTCCCCACGACCAACTAACCAGAACTCATCACAAACAGCTCTTAGCAAAGCGCGATCATGGCTGACCAACATCACGGTGCCCTCAAACTCATTCAAGGCCATTGATAGCGCCTCGCGTGTTGCAAGATCCAGGTGATTGGTAGGCTCATCCAGCAAAAGCAAATTAGGTCTCTGCCAAACAATCATGGCTAAGACCAAGCGAGCTTTCTCGCCACCACTCATGGTGCCAACAGCTTGTTTGACCATGTCACCAGCAAAATTAAAGGTGCCTAAAAAGTTACGCAAGTCTTGCTCACGGCCTGATTCGGCTGCATTAGGACCCAAATCTTTGGCAAGGCGAATCATGTGCTCCAAAGGATTGTCATCCGACCTTAAAACATCCAGTTCTTGCTGAGCAAAATATCCTATGTTCAAACCCTTACCCTCAGTCACTGTTCCTGAGAGCTGAGGCATGGTTCTGGCAATGGTTTTAACCAAGGTTGATTTGCCCTGACCGTTAGCGCCCAAGATACCAACCCTCTGACCTGCCAACACTGATTTATTGACATCTTTGATGATGACTTTATTGACGCCATCGATTTGATATCCAAAGCTTGCATCGCTGATGGCCAACATCGGATTAGGTAAGTTTTGAGGTTCTTTAAACTCAAAAGTGAAATCCGCATCAGCTAACACAGGAGCAATTTTTTCCATGCGCTCAAGGGCTTTGACCCTACTTTGCGCCTGTTTGGCTTTGCTGGCTTTGGCTTTAAAACGTGTAATGAACTTTTGTAGATGTGCGATTTTTTCTTGTTGTTTTGAGAAGGATGCTTGTTGCAACTCTAATTGCTGAGCGCGCATGAGTTCAAATGAACTGTAATTACCGCCATAGCGATTGAGCTTTGCATGATCGATGTGCAATGTGACATTGGTGACAGCATCTAAGAATTCTCGATCATGAGAAATCACAATCATGGTGCCTGCATAACGCTTGAGCCATGCCTCTAACCAAACCAAAGCATCCAGGTCCAAGTGATTGGTTGGTTCATCAAGTAATAATAAATCTGATGGGCACATCAGAGCACGCGCCAATTGCAAGCGCATGCGCCATCCGCCAGAAAAACTGTTCACCGCTTCATCAAGTTCACTGACCTTAAAACCCAAACCCAAAATCAGTGCTTGTGCCCGAGATGTTGCGTCATGCTCACCAGCATCTGCCAAATCAACATGGGCATGAGCCATCGCCATGCCATCTTCTGCCTTTTCTGCTACCTCAAGCGCTTGTCTTAATTCAATCAAGCGAGTGTCGCCAGCAATCACAAACTCCGTGGCAGACTCTTCAGTCTCTGGCATGTTTTGAGCCACTTGAGCCATGCGCCACACTTTCGGAATAGAGAAGTCGCCGCCATCTTCATGCAAGGTGCCATTCAGCAATGCAAACAATGTTGATTTGCCAGCGCCATTGCGCCCGACTAAACCGACCTTCTCCCCTGGATTGAGCGTGACTGTTGTTTTATCAAGCAATAACTTGGCGCCACGTCGCAGGGATACATTATTTAAGGTGATCATTTTCAGCAGTCATACCAGCTACTGCTGGATCGTTAATTGATAAATTCATTGTTCACGAGACATAATGGGTGAATATCTTATGAATTCGCTATTTTAACTGATGACTTAAGCTCAAAGCGAAGATAAATAAGACATTCACGGCGCGATGAACTAAAATAGCGTTAGTAAGCATTCATAACTGCGCTCTACATTTATTCTTAAGCAGTTCATTCATTGACCTTCCAAAAATTACTTTTTTGCTGAGCACAGGTCATCACTCTATTGGTACCTATGCAATTCAAAGATCTTGGTTTATCTGAACTCATCCTTAAAGCAGTTAACGAACATGGCTATACAACCCCAACACCTATTCAAGCTCAATCAATACCAGCCATTCTGAATGGCGGGGATTTATTGGCTGCAGCTCAAACTGGTACGGGCAAAACTGCAGGCTTCACCCTGCCAGTATTGCAACGTTTATTGACATCCGCGGTCAATCAAACCAGCCGCCGCCGACAGGTGCGAGCATTGATACTGACACCGACTCGTGAGCTTGCTGCTCAAGTGCATGCATCTGTTCAAACTTACGGCAAATACACACAACTTAAATCAGCGGTTATTTTTGGTGGCGTTGGAGCAAACCCTCAAATTAAATCTATTCAAGCTGGTTTAGATATTTTGGTGGCTACACCTGGACGCTTGTTAGATTTGATGGGTCAGGGAGTTATATCTTTACAGCATGTAGAGATATTAATTCTTGATGAAGCCGACAGAATGTTGGACATGGGCTTTTTACGTGACATCAAGAAAATCCTTGCTGCACTCCCCAAGCAACGTCAAAACTTACTGTTCTCTGCCACCTTCTCTACAGAGATCAAAGCCCTTGCTAATGATTTATTGAATGCACCTTCTTTGATTGAAGTAGCAAGAAGCAACAGCACCAATGATGCGATCACACAATTGATGCACCCTGTAGATCGTGGGAATAAACATCCACTATTAGCCCATCTCATCAAGTCAAACGATTGGAAACAAGTATTAGTTTTCACGCGCACCAAGCATGGCGCCAACAAATTGGTTCTGCAATTAGAAAGCAATGGTATCAGTGCTATGGCCATCCATGGCAATAAGAGTCAAACCGCAAGAACCAAAGCATTGGCAGATTTTAAAGCTGGCAAGATCATCGCTTTGGTTGCAACCGATATCGCCGCCCGAGGCATTGATATTGACCAATTGCCACATGTTGTCAATTACGACTTACCGAACGTGCCTGAAGATTATGTTCACCGCATTGGTCGAACAGGCAGAGCCGGTTCTAATGGTGTTGCAGTCTCATTGGTTTGTGTCGATGAGCACGATATGCTCAAAGACATTGAGCGCTTGATCAAGCAAAGTTTGCCAAGAGAAGTTGTTCCTGGTTTTGAGCCGGATCCTAACGCAGTAGCTCAACCTATACAGTTAAGAAGTCAGCAAGCGCCACAAAGACATGGTCAAGCAAGACACAATGCCGCCTCCCCAAGAGGCGTCAATCAAACCAAGCGCAGTGGTCAGGTGAAACCATCAGACTCCACCATCACTGCGCCTAAAAAGACTCATCGCAAAATGAGCATTCAAAAACCAGGTCAATTCGCTAGAAGAAGCAGCAGTGGTAAGTGATTGGTTTGAGTAGTACAAGAAGTTATTAGACGGAAGAAATAAAAAAAGCCCTTGTTTAAAAACAAGGGCTTTTTTGTTGGCGGAGCGGACGGGACTCGAACCCGCGACCCCCGGCGTGACAGGCCGGTATTCTAACCAACTGAACTACCGCTCCAAAAACTTGGCGTCCCC
>JBEIOY010000188.1:0-2613 GCA_040377355.1 Burkholderiaceae bacterium
CCATGAACATCGGTTTCAAAGCCAGGGAACTGTTCATTAAAGTCACGCGTGAAACGCAAGTAATCAACGATGCGCTTATTGAAACGCTCACCTGGAATCAAAAGAGGGATACCTGGCGGGTAAGGGGTTACCAACATCGCTGTGACACGGCCCTCTAAGTCATCAATGACCACGCGCTCAATGTCACGGTGGGCCATTTTTGCCCAAGCATCAGATGGTTTCATCGCAGGAATCATGTCAGACAAATACATCTCTGTGGTCATGCGTGCCACATCGTACTTTTTGTAGACTTGGTGAATTTGTTGGCAAAGATCTTTTAGGCCAATGCGCTCATAGCGTGGATGCTTGGTCACAAACTCCGGCAGAACGCGCCACAAAGGCTGGTTCTTATCGTAATCATCTTTGAACTGTTGCAAGGTCGTGACCATCGTGTTCCAACGACCCTTGGTAATGCCGATGGTGAACATGATGAAGAAAGAATACAGGCCGGTTTTTTCAACAATCACGCCATGTTCAGATAAATACTTGGTCACAATGCTGGCTGGAATACCGGTATCGGCAAAATTACCATCCATCTCTAGACCTGGGGTGATGATGGTTGCTTTGATTGGGTCGAGCATATTGAAGCCCGCTGCCAACTTACCAAAGTCATGCCAACGCTCATCTGCCTTTAGTACCCAATCATCTCTTTCACCAATGCCTTCTTCGGCAAGATATTCAGGACCCCAAACCTTGAACCACCAGTCAGCGCCCCACTCCTCATCTACTTTGCGCATGGCGCGACGGAAGTCTAAAGACTCGGCAATTGATTCGTGAACTAAGGCTGTGCCACCTGGAGGCTCCATCATCGCCGCTGCTACATCGAGTGATGCAATGATGGCGTACTGCGGACTGGTGGATGTGTGCATCAAATAGGCTTCATTGAAGCAATCGTTGTCCAACTTATTAGATTCTGAATCTTGCACCAAAATTTGTGATGCTTGTGAGAGGCCTGCTAGTAACTTGTGTGTTGATTGCGTAGAAAAGACCATGCTTTCTTTTGAGCGTGGGCGGTCTTTACCAATGGCGTGCATGTCTTTGTAGAAATCATGGAAAGTCGCGTGAGGCAACCAAGCTTCGTCGAAGTGCAAAGTATCGACTTTGCCGTCCAACATTTCTTTGATTGTTTCTACGTTATACAAAACACCATCGTAGGTACTTTGTGTGATTGTTAAAACGCGGGGTTTAGCCTTTTTATCCAAAATGAAAGGATTGTTATCAATCTTTTTCTGAATGGTCTTCCAGTCGAATTCTTCTTTAGGGATCGGGCCAATAATTCCATAGTGGTTGCGCGTAGGCATCAAGAAAACAGGTACAGCACCCGTCATCATGATGGCGTGCAAGATTGATTTATGGCAATTGCGATCCACAATCACAATGTCGCCAGGCGCTACTGTTGAATGCCACACAATTTTGTTAGACGTTGAAGTGCCATTGGTCACAAAGAACAAATGGTCTGCATTAAAAATGCGGGCGGCATTGCGCTCACTGGCAGCTACAGGACCCGTGTGATCTAGCAACTGGCCTAATTCATCAACGGCATTACATACGTCAGCACGCAGCATGTTCTCACCAAAGAATTGGTGGAACATCTGACCTACTGGGCTTTTCAAGAATGCCACGCCACCTGAGTGACCTGGGCAATGCCATGAATAAGAGCCATCAGAGGCATAGTGGGTCAATGCTTTAAAGAAAGGTGGCGCCAATGAATCCAAGTAAACTTTGGCTTCGCGAATGATGTGGCGAGCGACAAACTCTGGCGTGTCTTCATTCATATGGATGAAGCCATGTAATTCACGCAATACATCATTGGGAATGTGTCTTGAAGTTCTGGTTTCGCCGTACAAGAAAATTGGAATTTCTTCATTGCGCTTGCGAACTTCCATCACAAAGGCACGCAAACCTTCAAGAGCGGTATCAATCTCAGCCTTAGAGCCTGCACCAAACTCTTCATCGTCAATGGACAAAATAAAACAAGAGGCTCTGGCAGCCTGCTGAGCAAATGAAGTCAGATCTCCGTAACTGGTCAAACCAAGAACTTCCATGCCCTCAGTTTCGATGGCTAGCGCTAAGGCGCGAGCACCCGAACCTGAAATATTTTCAGTACGGAAATCCTCATCAATGATGACCACAGGAAAACGAAACTTCATAGCGACCCCCTACAAGCAACCCCCTTGAAATCAGGGGTTTTTTCTTAAAAACGTGACTATATCGATAAAACCAATGTTTCGCTGAATTTATTTCAACAAAACGAACCATTGGCAGGCCAGTTTAGCCACCCCAGCCTTGAATGAACAGGAAAATCCATCAAAAAAGCACCTATTTAGGTGCTTTGAATACAGCTCATACTAAATAAGCCATTGCAGGCCTTGATAGACTTAAATGACTTATTTAGGTTTTTGGCAGAGTAACGCCCACTTGACCTTGGTATTTGCCACCACGGTCCTTGTAAGACACCTCACAAATCTCATCGCTCTCAAAGAATAAGACCTGGGCACACCCTTCACCAGCATAAATTTTGGCTGGTAACGGTGTTGTATTTGAGAACTCCAAAGTTACATAGCCTTCCCACTC
>JBEIOY010000115.1:0-4735 GCA_040377355.1 Burkholderiaceae bacterium
CGCCCAATAACTTCAACCACTGCATCGCAATCAAGCCAACGCCACCTGCAGCCGCATGGAATAAAACCGTGTCGCCCGCTTTTACTTTGTAGCTATCAGTCAATAAGTAATGAACGGTCAAGCCTTGCAACATCATGGCAGCACCCATTTCAAAAGAAATGGCATCAGGCAACTTCACCACGATTTCAGCTGGCATCACACGCACTTGAGAATATGCACCCGCTGGTTTACCAGCGTAAGCCACGCGATCTCCCGCTTTGACATGTTTCACATTTGAACCAACAGATTCAATCACACCAGCAGCTTCCATGCCAAGCCAACCTGGCAATGGTTGAGGGTAAACACCTTTGCGGAAATACACATCAATGAAGTTCAAGCCAATGGCCTCATGAACCACCCTGACTTCATCTGGACCTGGGGCTGCAACCTCAATATCAACCCACTGCAAAACCTCGGGACCACCCACTTGCATCATTTTGATGGCTTTTGACTGAATCACACTCATCACTGTCTCCTGTTTTTATTTAGTTCTTTTTTGCTTAATTTTTGAGTTTTTTGGCTAATCAGGTCCTAATTTGCCTAAAATTACAATCTTAGCTAAATATATAGCAATTCTTCAATAAAAGTTATTCAGGGAGTCTTTATGGCCGGTCATTCCAAATGGGCCAATATTCAGCATCGCAAAGGACGCCAAGACGAGAAGCGCGGCAAAATTTGGACTAAATTGATCCGCGAAATCACTGTGGCTGCAAAAATGGGTGGCGGTGATATTGCAACCAATCCTCGTTTGCGCTTGGCGATTGATAAAGCTAAAGACTCCAATATGCCCAACGATAACGTCCAGCGTGCAGTTCAACGCGGCACAGGATCACTAGAGGGTGTCAATTACGAAGAAATTCGTTACGAAGGTTATGGCCTCAATGGTGCTGCCGTGATCGTAGATGCTTTGACTGATAACAGAACCAGAACAGTGGCAGAAGTTCGTCATGCATTCACCAAGCATGGTGGTAATTTGGGCAGCGATGGCTCAGTTGCTTTTTTATTCAAGCATTGCGGCCGCATGTTCTTTGCACCAGGCACCTCTGAAGATGCTCTGATGGAAGCCGCGCTAGAGGCGGGTGCAATTGATGTGATTCCTCAAGAAGATGGCTCGATTGAAGTTGTGACGCCTCCTTATGAATTTGTAGAAATCAAAGATGCTTTGATTGTCAAAGGTTTTTCTCCAGAATTAGGTGAAGTCACAATGCGCCCCGATGCTGAGAGTGACTTATCAGGTGAGGATGCCATCAAAATGCAAAAATTATTGGATGCTCTTGAGTCATTGGACGATGTGCAAGAAGTATTCACCAACGCATCCATGGAATAGCTTTTTAGTTAGCAAAAATTATTCAGCTTGATCGAGTCAATATTTAATTAGGTTTTGAAAGTTTCTTATGAAAATTTTAGTGATTGGTTCTGGTGGTCGTGAACATGCTCTTGCATGGAAATTGGCTCAGTCTCCAAAAGTACAAAAAGTATTTGTGGCTCCTGGGAATGGGGGAACTGCCACGGCTGCTGCTAAAAACATGGGCATTGAGAACCTTAACATCACCGATTTAAATGCTTTGGCCTTATTTGCCAAAGAAGAAAAAATCCACTTAACTGTGGTTGGCCCAGAAGCTCCATTGGCAAGTGGTATTGTGGATATCTTCAGAGGCAAAGGTTTGCGTATTTTTGGACCCACTCAAAAAGCAGCCCAATTGGAGTCTTCCAAAGATTTTGCTAAAGCGTTCATGAAACGCCATCACATTCCAACAGCCGAGTATCAAACCTTTTCAAATATTCAAGAAGCGCACGCCTACATTGATGCCAAAGGTGCACCGATTGTGATCAAGGCCGATGGCTTGGCTGCAGGTAAAGGTGTGGTGGTTGCCATGACCCTAGAAGAAGCTCATGGCGCGATTGACATGATGTTGTCTGATAACAAATTGGGCGATGCTGGCGCCAGAGTCGTGATTGAAGAATTTTTACAAGGTGAAGAAGCCAGCTTCATTGTGATGGTCGACGGTAAAAATGTTTTGACCTTGGCAACTAGCCAAGATCACAAGCGTTTACTGGATGCTGATCAAGGTCCTAACACTGGCGGCATGGGTGCATATTCACCAGCACCAGTGGTCACCCCAGAAATACACGCCCGCGCCTTAAGAGAAATCATCATGCCAACTGTTAAAGGTATGGCCGCTGATGGCATTCCGTTCACGGGCTTTTTGTATGCTGGATTGATGATTGATGGCAAAGGCCAAGTCAAAACATTGGAATTTAATTGCCGTATGGGTGATCCAGAAACACAACCGATCATGGCTCGCCTCAAGAGCGACTTCTTACTTGCTTTAGATGCTGCTGTGGACGGCAAACTAGATCAAGTGGAATTAGAATGGGACGCCCGCATTGCTTTGGGCGTTGTGATGGCAGCACACAACTATCCAGAGACGCCGCGCAAAGGTGATGTGATCACAGGCATTCCTGCAGATGATGTGGATCATGTGACATTTCATGCTGGTACCACCATGGATAACGGCGCACTCAAAACATCGGGTGGTCGCGTCTTGTGCGTGGTTGGCTTGGATCACACCACAAAAGGTGCCCAACAAAAAGCGTATGCGCACCTCGACAGCATTCAGTTTGATGGCGCGCAGTTCCGTCGTGACATCGGTTATCGCGCACTTTAATTAGATTAATTTTCTTATGCCAAACACAACCATCAACATCGATCAAATTCGTCAGTACTTTTTAGATTTACAAGATCGCATCACCGCAGGCATGAGTGCGCTTGACGGAAAAACTTTTGCCACAGATTCTTGGACCAAGCCGGCTGATGCCAAACTCAAAGGTGATGGTCGCTCGATGATTCTTGAGGAAGGCAACATCCTGGAACGTGGCGGTGTAGGCTTTTCTCACGTGCACGGAGATTCAATGCCGCCCTCAGCAACGGTCCATCGCCCAGAGTTGGCTGGTAGAGCTTTTGAAGCGATGGGCGTATCACTGGTATTCCACCCACGCAATCCGCACATTCCAACCGTTCACTTGAACGTTCGCTGCTTTATTGCTCAAGCAGAAGGTAAGGATCCTGTTTGGTGGTTTGGTGGCGGCATGGACTTAACTCCTTACTATGGAGATGAAGCTGATTGCAAACATTTTCATCAAACTTGTAAAAACGCATTAGATTCATACGACCCAGAACTACACCCGCGCTTTAAAAAGTGGTGTGATGAATACTTTTATCTCAAACACCGTGATGAACCACGCGGCATTGGTGGTATTTTTTATGATGATTTCAGTGAATTAGGTTTCGAGCAAAGTTTCGCCATGACTCGCTCAGTTGGAGACGCTTTCTTAGAAGCCTACTTGCCAATCGTCAAGAAACATCAACACGACCCCTACACTGAAAGCCAAAGAGAGTTCCAAGCCTTCCGTCGTGGCCGCTATGTTGAATTCAATCTAGTCTTTGATAGAGGCACTTTGTTTGGTCTTCAGTCTGGCGGACGCACCGAATCAATTTTGATGTCCATGCCGCCAATTGTTCGCTGGGGCTATGACTGGAAGCCAGCGGCTAACAGTCCCGAAGCTTTGTTGTATACCAATTTCTTAAAACCGATTGACTGGATTACACGTTGATGGACAGTAAGAAACGTCTCTCGGTTGGAATCTTGGGTGGCACATTTGATCCACCACATTGGGGCCACCTGCACCTGGCTGAGCATTTCTCGAGAGTACTGCAACTCGATCACATCATTTGGATGCCCGCTGGACAACCTTGGCAAAAAGGCAATGACATCACTTCAGCTAAACATCGCTTAGCTATGAGTGAATACGCGATTGAGACCTTGCATGATTTATTTGTAGATCACCACATTTACACAAAAATTGATATCAGTACCTTAGAGATGTCTAGAGAAGGTCCCAGTTATACAATCGACACCGCCAAAGAATTGCGTGCGCTTTATGGTGAGCAGGCATCGATCACCTGGATCATGGGTGCAGATAGCTGGGAAAAGATCAAAACTTGGCATCAGTGGCCTGAACTACCTAATTATGTGCACATCGCGGTTGCCAGCCGTCCCCACTCATCGAATCAGGTAAATCAAAGCCCGTTTAGCGATGTTTTTTTAGATAAACAGACACAAGACCCTCAGTTGTTACAATTGAGCCCACAGGGACATGTTTTGTTTGATCAAAGCCTGCAGATTAATCTTGCCTCCAATGAACTTCGTGATGGATTTTATAACCACGCATCATGGGATGAATTGGCTGATGCAATACCACCCTTGGTACTCGAATACATCGAAGCCAAAGGTCTTTATAGAAATAAATAATGGATATTCCAAAACTACAACGCGTGATCATTGATGCTCTTGAAGATGTCAAAGCTGAAGATATTCGGGTTTTTGACACAACCAAGATCAGTGATTTATTTGATCGTGTGATCATTGCAACAGGTAATAGCAACCGCCAAACAAAATCTTTAGCGATGTCCGTCAAGGAATCTGTCAAAGAAAAAGGTGGTGATGTTATTTCTGTTGAAGGTATGGAAACTGGTGAATGGGTCTTGGTCGATTGTGGCGACATCATCGTTCACATCTTGCAACCGATGCTGCGCTCTTACTACCAATTAGAGGGCATTTGGGGCGATAAGCCAGTGCGCGTCAAATTGGGCAGTAAAGCCAATAAGTCAAAACGTTTCGCCAGTGAACCTGAG
>JBEIOY010000190.1:0-2570 GCA_040377355.1 Burkholderiaceae bacterium
AATTCTTCTCGGAGTGCTCTGTCTTGCACATCATCAGCCGCATGACTAAAGCCATCTTGAAGCATGGTGGTGATATCCACATCAGAAAGACCATAAGAAGGCTTTACATTGATGTTAGCCTCTACGCCTGAATGTTGCTCTCTGGCAGTCACAGACAATAAGCCATCTGCATCCACCTGGTACGTGACGCGAATTCTGGCTGCACCTGCGGCCATTGGTGGGATATCTCTGAGCTCAAACTTTGCTAGTGAACGACAATGATCTACGACTTCACGTTCACCCTGTAAAACGTGAACAGCCAAGGCAGTTTGGCCATCCTTGAAGGTTGTGAAATCTTGAGCTCTCGCCACTGGAATCGGGGTATTACGAGGAATGATTTTTTCAACCAAACCACCCATGGTTTCAACGCCCAAGGAAAGAGGGATGACATCCAAAAGCAACCATTCATTACCCTTTTGCTGATTGCCCGCCAATAAATCGGCTTGCATAGCAGCACCCATCGCTACCACTTGATCTGGATCTAAATTTGTTAGTGGTGTCTGACCAAAAAGCTCACCTACCGCTCTTTGGACATGAGGCATGCGAGTTGCACCACCGACCATGACCACACCCTTAATTTCTTCTGGTGTCAAACCGGCATCTCTGAGTGCTTTTTTAGCTGCTAAAAGTGTTTTATTAACCAAATGTTGGGTTAATTCAAAGAACTGGGCTTGGCTGATACCAACATTGATTGCGGAGCCATCACTCAAAGTCGCATGTACTCGCGCTAATGGGTTTTTACTCAATTGCTCTTTAACTTCTTTTGATGCAGTGAGTAATTGACGGGTGTCTTTATCAGACAGTAACTGTAATTTAGCTTGTTCTAAAACCCAGCAATAGAGACGATGATCAAAATCATCACCACCCAAGGCCGAATCACCACCCGTGGATAGAACCTCAAAAACACCTTTACTTAATCTCAAAATAGAAATGTCAAATGTTCCACCGCCCAGGTCATAAACTGCGTACAGACCTTCCGACGCATTATCTAAGCCATACGCAATAGCAGCGGCTGTTGGCTCATTCAAAAGTCGTAAAACCTCAATACCAGCTAATTTAGCTGCGTCCTTGGTTGCCTGACGTTGCGCATCATCAAAGTAAGCTGGCACCGTGATCACGGCCCCAACAATCTCATCATCAAAAGAGTCTTCAGCGCGCTGTCTTAGTCTGGCTAAGATTTCCGCAGAGACTTCTACGGGGCTTTTATCGCCAGAAACTGTTTTAATTTTGAGCATCCCAGGAGCATCAACAAATTCATAGGGCATGGTTTGAGCATGCTGAATGTCGCTAAGACCCCTACCCATGAAGCGTTTCACAGAAATGATTGTGTTTTTTGGATCGCCATTGGCATTTTGTAAAGCTTGGTACCCCGCCTGGGTTGTGCCACCTGGCAGATAACGAATCACTGACGGCAATAATTTTCTACCCTGCTCATCACCCAAGACTTCAGGCAGAGCATTTTTCATGGCAGCAACCAAAGAATTGGTTGTTCCTAAATCTATGCCTACAGCAACTCGACGTTGATGCGGGGCAAGCGATTGACCAGGTTCGGCAATTTGTAATAAGGCCATATTTTTATTTTTTATTAATTATTTATGCTGCTATTGCGTCTTCTAGTTCTGCACTGAATTTATCAATGAACAATAAAGCTCGTAAATGTTTTGCTGCCAACTCAAAATCATTGGCTCCATCAATCGTAGCTTCAACTTCTTTTAATAAACTCGCTCTTGTTTGTTCTACTTCTTTGTATAAGTCATCTAATTTAGAAGGTTGACCTCTGACATCATCCAAAGCCTCTCGCCATTCCATTTGCTGCATCAAAAATTGAGCAGGCATTGCAGTATTGGTTTCTAACTGAGGATCCACACCATTTTTTGCGCACATATATAAACCCCTTTGAATGGGGTTCATCAGTGTTCGGTAGGCTGAATTAGCCAAAGCTGATAATTGCATCGAGACACGCTTGTCGGAATCGCTGGCTTGAGCGTGCATGTCAGGGTGAACTTTCTGTTGCACAGTCAAATAAGCAGACTCCAAAGCCTGCCTATCAATCTTAAATTGTGGCTTTAGCTGAAATAAGGCAAAGTAATCATCAAATCCTGAAAGATTCGCCACAACCACACTCATCTTTTACATTAGGATTTTGAAACTTAAACCCTTCATTCAGACCTTCGCGCACATAATCAAGTTCGGTGCCATCCAAATAAGCCAAACTCTTAGGGTCCACATAGACTTTGACCCCCAAAGATTCAAACAAGGTGTCTTCAGGCAAGATCTCATCAACATATTCAAGTTGATAGGCAAGTCCTGAACAACCAGTTGTTCTCACCCCAAGACGCAAGCCAACGCCTTTGCCACGACGCTCGATGTAACGGGTGATGTGCTTAGCAGCTTTCTCTGTCAGAGTAATGGCCATGATTATTTAGCGTGTTTTTCTTTGTAGTCAGCCACTGCTGCTTTGATGGCATCTTCAGCCAAGATAGAGCAGTGAATCTTGACGGGTGGCAAAGCCAATTCTTCAGCAATCGCAG
>JBEIOY010000066.1:0-7263 GCA_040377355.1 Burkholderiaceae bacterium
AATCCTGTGGATGGTCGCATGATCGTGATCGAGATGAACCCACGTGTGTCTCGCTCATCAGCATTGGCATCAAAAGCCACTGGTTTCCCAATCGCTAAGATTGCGGCCAAGTTGGCAGTTGGTTTTACCTTGGATGAATTGCAAAACGACATCACTGGTGGCAAAACACCAGCATCGTTCGAGCCATCGATCGATTACGTTGTGACGAAGATCCCACGTTTTGCCTTTGAAAAATTCCCAGCCGCTGACAAGCGCTTGACTACCCAGATGAAATCTGTGGGTGAGGTGATGGCGATTGGTAGAACATTCCAAGAATCATTCCAAAAAGCTTTGCGCGGTTTAGAAGTAGGTGTTGATGGTTTGGATGAAAAATCAACGGATGTGGATGAGATCATTCAGGAAATTCGTGAACCAGGCCCAGACCGTATTTGGTATTTGGGCGACGCGTTCCGCATGGGCATGAGCCAAGCTGATGCATTCATGCACACAGCGATTGATCCTTGGTTCTTGGCACAAATATCAGAATTGATTGATATTGAAAAGAAATTACAAGAACGCCAATTAAAAGACTTGAGCGCACAAGAGTTACGTTTTGTAAAACAAAAAGGTTTCTCAGACCGTCGTTTAGCCAAACTTTTAAAAACCGATGCCAAAGCAGTTCGTGAAGCACGTCATGCCTTAAAGGTAAGACCTGTTTATAAGCGTGTTGATACTTGCGCAGCAGAGTTCTCAACCAACACTGCCTACATGTACTCTTGCTACGAAGCTGAGCACGGTGAGTGTGAATCACAACCCACCACCAAAGAGAAGATCATGGTTTTGGGCGGTGGTCCGAACCGTATTGGTCAAGGCATTGAATTTGATTATTGTTGCGTTCATGCGGCCTTAGCGTTGCGTGATGATGGTTATGAAACCATCATGGTCAACTGCAATCCTGAAACAGTTTCTACTGACTATGACACTTCTGATCGTTTGTACTTTGAGCCATTAACGCTTGAAGACGTATTGGAGATCGTTGCAATTGAAAAACCAAAGGGTGTGATTGTTCAGTACGGTGGCCAAACCCCATTGAAACTAGCACTGGATTTAGAAGCTAACGGTGTGCCTATCATTGGGACTAGCCCAGACATGATCGATGCAGCTGAAGACCGTGAGCGCTTCCAGAGGCTATTGCAAGACTTGGGTTTGCGTCAACCACCCAACAGAACAGCGCGCACAGAACCAGAGGCTTTGAAGTTGGCTGAAGAGATTGGTTATCCATTGGTGGTTCGCCCATCCTATGTTTTGGGTGGTCGTGCCATGGAAATCGTTCATGACGGTCGTGACCTTGAGCGCTACATGCGTGAGGCCGTCAAAGTGTCTCATGACTCACCAGTGTTGTTAGACAGATTCTTGAATGATGCGATCGAGTGTGATGTGGACTGTATTTCTGATGGCAAGAGAGTTTTCATCGGAGGTGTGATGGAGCACATCGAACAGGCGGGTGTTCACTCAGGTGACTCAGCATGTTCATTGCCACCATATTCACTTTCAAAAGAAACTGTTGATGAAATGCGTCGTCAAACCGCAGCCATGGCCAAAGGCCTCAATGTGATTGGTTTGATGAATGTACAGTTTGCGATTCAGCAAGTAGATAGTAAAGACATTGTGTTTGTTCTTGAAGTCAATCCACGCGCTTCTAGAACAGTTCCCTATGTATCAAAAGCAACAGGTTTGCAATTAGCAAAAATTGCCGCTCGTTGTATGGTGGGTCAAAGCTTGGATCAACAAGGTATTGGTGAAGAAGTCATACCACCATATTTCTCTGTGAAAGAAGCGGTTTTCCCATTCAATAAATTCCCAGGCGTTGATCCGATTCTTGGACCAGAGATGCGTTCAACAGGTGAAGTCATGGGTGTAGGCAGAACGTTTGGTGAAGCCTTGTTCAAATCACAGTTGGCAGCAAGTACCACTTTGCCTAAATCAGGTGCAGTGTTATTAACAGTCAAGGACAGTGACAAAGCCAAAGCAGTTGAAGTGGCACAAATGCTTCACGACATGGGTTACTCAATTGTGGCAACTCAGGGCACTGCGGATGCGATTCAAGCAGCAGGCGTGCCAGTCAAGCGCGTGAACAAAGTCAAAGATGGTCGCCCACACATTGTGGACATGATCAAAAATGGCGAAATCGAGCTGGTATTCACCACCGTTGATGAAACAAGAGCAGCGATTGCTGATTCAAGATCAATCAGAACTACTGCCCAAGCGAATTATGTTACTTATTACACAACCATCAGCGGCGCAAAAGCTGCGGTTGCAGGTATCAAGGCCATCAATCAACTTGAGGTTTATGACTTGCAGGGCTTACACGCCTCTTTATAAGATATCGGCTAAGATATATAAACAATTAAAAAATAAGCAATGACTGGTAGAGAGTTACCAGTCATTTGTTTTCAATTAACTAGATTTTGGAAGTAGATTTATGAGTACCATTCCCATTACAAAACATGGCGCTGAATTGTTAAAGCAAGAGTTGCAAAACTTGAAGCACGTTGAGCGTCGATCCGTTATCAACTCCATCTCTGAAGCTCGTGCCCAAGGTGACTTATCTGAAAACGCTGAATACGATGCTGCCAAAGAAAAGCAAGCTTTCATCGAGGGGCGCATTCAAGAGCTAGAGGGTAAGCTAGCCGCCGCTCAAATCATTGACCCTTCAACATTAGAGGTTGAAGGCCGCATTGTTTTTGGCGCCACAGTTGAAATTGAAGATTTAGAAAATGGCAAAAAAGTCACTTATCAAATCGTGGGCGATGACGAGGCTGATTTAAAGGCCAATAAAATCTCTATCAGCTCACCGATTGCTAGAGCCCTGATCGGTAAAGAAGAAGGGGATGTTGCAACCTTCTCATCTCCGGGCGGCAGTCGTGAAGTTGAAATTCTGAACGTCAAATACATCTGATACGAGCAGCTTCAGACGAACTTCAGGCGAACTTGTCAATGCACATCACCGCCCAACGAGTTTTTGTTTTCATCTTGACTCTGTGGGTGGGTAGCATTATCACGGTGGGCTACATCGTGACACCCACTCTATTTGCAACCCTTTCAGATCGCCAAGTGGCTGGCATGGTTGCGGGTGCGCTGTTTCGCATCGAAGGGATCATCAGCATGATTCTCAGCGTGGGTTTGATTGTCTTTGCTAACCTATTGGTCAAGCGTGGTTGCGGACGGTATAAAAACATTCGTTGGTACCTATTGGCTATGTTGATTTGCGCAGGTATCTCAGCGTTATTTTTTGAACCCATGATGGACTCTTTGCGTGAAGAAGCTTTGAGCCAGGGCTTCCCGGTGATGCTGTCACCTTTGGCTGAATCATTTACTAGACTTCATACTTTTGCAAGCATTGTGTATCTGCTGCAATCATTGATTGGCTTGGTGCTCTTATGGCGCTTAAGTAGGCCGGTTGATTAATTGAGTTTGCCCAATCATTTCTTGATCTAGCACAGTAGTTTTTAGAGCTTTTAGACCTAAACTGCTTGGGTAATTCAATTAAAAAAAGGCCGCGCCATGTTTCCAGAATACAGAGAGTTAATGACCAAGTTAAAAACAAGTGACCGCCATTTCGTGCACTTATTTGAGCAACACAATGACTTAGATCAGAAGATTAAAAACATGGAAGCTGGCCAGCCTCTGTCCACTCATGAGCAAATTGAAGTTCTTAAAAAAGAAAAGCTTTTGCTAAAAGATCAGTTGCACGCGTACTTAAAAAAAGTTAGCGACTGAGCTGCTTCTTTTTGACGCTGGTCTGACGTGGTTTAGCACGCTTCACTTGACCGCCGGCAGCCACACGTTCATTGCCAAGCACAGTGGTAGCCACTGGCTTTGGACGACGCTGAGGGTTGCGCGTGAACTTCTTCACCATCACTACTTTTGGACCGCCAGATTTACCGCGGCGCTTTTCAGCGACTTCTTTTTCCACCTTGGGTCTAAAAAGAACCAATAACTTGCCAATGTGCTGAATCGGTGCTGCATTCAACTCATCGCACAATTGGTTATAGATCGCCACACGAGCTTCTCGATCATCGCCAAAAACACGAACTTTGATCAGGCCATGAAAATTAAGGCCATTGTTCACTTCTTTGATAACTGCTGGCGTTAGACCATCACCACCAATTAAAACAATGGGTTTTAACGTATGAGCGTCTGAGCGGTGTGCCGAACGTTCGGCAGAGGATAATTCAAGTATTGGCATAGAAATTTCTTTGGAAGTCCTCAATGATAAGGCATTAAATTACAAAGTATGTGGTGCTAGATGAAAAAGAGCGGAAAATAGCGACCTAATGATAAAAAATGAGTGAATCACTCATTGAGCACAGAAGTGGAACAGTGTGGCAAAGAATAAATTTAATAAAGACTGGTTGAACGATCACCTGAATGACCCCTACGTCAAAATGGCGCAAAGGGAAGGGTATCGTGCACGCGCCGCCTACAAACTAAAAGAAATTGATGAGCAAGATCGTTTGATTGGGCCCGGCATGGTGGTGGTGGATCTGGGTAGCACGCCTGGAAGCTGGTCTCAATATGCTCGCAATCGTTTGGTTGAGTTTGGCAAAAAAAATGCTGACACACCCGATGGAAAACCTTTTGGCAAAATCATTGCAATTGATATTCTGCCCATGGAAGAGATTGCTGATGTGACCTTTTTGCAGGGCGACTTCCGTGAAGAAGAGATTTTGAGGCAATTTGAAGCTCTTTTACCCGGAAACCCTGCTGATGGCCCAAGGGTCGATTTGGTCTTATCAGACATGGCCCCTAATTTATCGGGTGTTTCAACCGCCGATTCCGCCAGAATGGGGCATTTGGCTGATTTGGCCTTGGAATTCTCTCAGGCCCACTTAAAACCCAACGGAGCCTTATTGATCAAGTGTTTCCATGGTAGTGGTTACAGCCAAATTGTGGAATCATTCAAAAAAGTCTTCAAAATAGTCACCCCCAGAAAGCCCAAAGCCTCAAGAGACAAGTCGGCTGAAACTTTTCTCTTAGGAAAACACCTTAAGTGAGTGTTTGACCTGAGAGCAAAAACCCCTAAAAAACCCCTGAAAATGAGTAAAACCATAACAAATCTACGGGATTTAACGACTTTTTAAGTTCAGCACTTGAAAAGGGGAGAGAGTAGAATCATATGGTGTATAGATATATCTGCCTTAAGGAGGCTTTGTGAACAATAATTTGATGCAGAAAGTTGGTGTGTGGCTCATCGTGGGCCTCGTGCTGTTCACTGTCTTCAAGCAATTCGACAAGCCACGCGCTCAAGAAAGCGTCACCTATTCTCAATTCATGGAAGATGCCAAAAATGGCAAAGTAAAAAGGGTGGATGTCCAAGGTCGCAATATTCAAGTGATCCCAATGGATGGCCAGAAATATTCTGTTCTAAGCCCTGGTGATATTTGGATGGTGGGCGACTTGATGAAATACGGCGTTCAAGTAACTGGTAAAGCAGAAGAAGAGCAAAGTCTTTTGGTGTCTGCTTTGTACTACTTGGGCCCAACATTATTGATCATTGGTTTTTGGTTTTTGATGATGCGCCAAATGCAAGGTGGTGGCAAAGGCGGAGCATTCTCATTTGGTAAATCAAAAGCTCGTTTGATTGATGAAAATACAAATGCCGTCACATTTGCCGATGTGGCTGGATGTGATGAGGCCAAAGAAGAAGTTTTTGAACTCGTCGACTTCTTAAAAGATCCTACTAGATTCCAAAAGCTGGGCGGTCACATTCCAAAAGGTGTTCTTTTGGTGGGCCCTCCTGGTACTGGCAAAACATTATTAGCAAAAGCCATCGCTGGTGAGGCCAAAGTACCGTTCTTTGCAATCTCAGGCTCAGACTTCGTTGAGATGTTTGTCGGTGTCGGTGCAGCGCGTGTGCGCGACATGTTTGAGAACGCTAAGAAACAAGCGCCTTGCATCGTCTTCATCGATGAGATCGATGCTGTTGGTCGTCATCGCGGCGCTGGTATGGGCGGTGGTAACGATGAGCGCGAACAAACTTTGAACCAAATGTTGGTTGAGATGGATGGTTTTGAAGCCAACAGTGGCGTGATTGTTGTTGCTGCTACTAACCGTTCAGACGTCCTTGATAAAGCTCTATTGCGCCCAGGTCGTTTTGACCGCCAAGTGTATGTTGGCTTGCCTGACATTCGTGGTCGCGAACAGATCCTTAAAGTACACATGCGCAAAGTTCCTATCAGCACCGACGTTGATGCGGCCGTATTGGCGCGTGGCACACCTGGGTTCTCAGGCGCCGACTTGGCCAACTTGGTAAATGAATCAGCCTTGTTTGCAGCGCGTCGCAATAAGCGCACAGTCGACATGCAAGACTTTGAAGATGCGAAAGACAAAATCTTCATGGGCCCTGAGCGTAAGTCTGCAGTGATGCGTGAAGAAGAGCGTCGCAACACGGCTTATCACGAATCTGGCCATGCGGTTGTGGCAAAAGTATTACCAAAGGCAGACCCTGTTCACAAGGTCAGCATCATGCCGCGCGGTTGGGCATTGGGTGTGACTTGGCAGTTGCCTGAGCATGATCGTGTGAACATGTACAAAGACAAGATGTTGGAAGAGATTTCAATTTTGTTCGGCGGTCGTTTGGCTGAAGAAATTTTCTTGAACTCCAGCAGCACTGGTGCATCGAATGACTTTGAGCGTGCCACCAAAATGGCGCGTGACATGGTCACTCGTTACGGTATGAGTGAAGTGCTAGGCACGATGGTTTACGTTGATCCTGATCAGCAAGGCATGTTTGGTCCGGTGAGCTCTAAATCAGTGTCTGAAGCAACACAGCAAAAAGTAGACGTTGAGATCCGTGCGATTCTTGACAAGCAATACGCTGTGGCCAAGAAGATTCTTGAAGACAATCGTGACAAAGTAGAAGTCATGGTCAAGGCTTTGCTCGAATGGGAAACCATCGATGCAGATCAAGTCAATGACATCATGGCTGGTAAAGATCCACGTCCACCAAAGTACCCACCAAGCGCGCCAAATAATGGCGGCGGCACGGGTGGTTCAACAGTGGTTGCCGAAGGAGGCGCCCCAGCGGCGGCCTAATGGCAAAGCATGACTTAACGCCCGTGGCATGGCGCTGCGGGCGTTTTCTTTTTGACTGGCGCAAACGCACTGCTCCAGTGGTGATGGGCATCCTCAATGTCACACCAGACTCTTTTTCTGATGGTGGTCTTTTTGCCAATCGTGATGCAGCACTCAAGCAAGCAGAACGATTGATTGCTGAAGGTG
>JBEIOY010000071.1:0-6846 GCA_040377355.1 Burkholderiaceae bacterium
AGGATGAAATCATTAGAAACTTGAGCGTGGCTTTGAGTAAGTCAGGCGGCCAGGGAATGGTCGAAGTTAAGTACGCTTGATGGGGTACGCTTGATCAAGCGTACCTATTCATTTTTTAGCAATTAATTGATACTGGGCTAAGTATTCACTGGCTACCTGAGACCAAGGGCGTTCATATCCTGGTACTTCGCTGGCATGATCAAGCCAATGATTTGCTTTACCTACCCAATCATCCAAAGAGTTTTGTAAGTCTAAGACGCTGCCATGTTGAGAGCTGACATCACTGGCCGCTCCACAAGCGCTTGAGACCAATACTGGAACATGTGATGCCATTGCCTCCGTGATCACCATGCCGTATGCCTCACTGGATGCAGGATGAATCAGCAGATCTAACTCTTGGTAGTAATTAGCGCTGGCCTGCCAACCTAAAAATGAAATCTCTCCAGGGTAGCTGGCGCATAAATGCATGACCTGTTCTTTTTCAGGGCCAAGCACCAAGAGTTTGAGGTTTGGGCGTGAAGCATGTAATTGCCGAGTAATCCTCATGAATTGCTCAAATCCTTTTCTGGCCCATTCTTTGCCGATGAAACCAATTGTTCCGCCATCATGGGGAACTTGTTTTTTTGTTCTTTTAGGGGTTTGTGAAACGCCCGGGGTAATGGGCGTTTGAATGTTCGATTGAGCTTGGGGATAGTATTTTTGAATCGCTGTTGCAATGACGCTTGATACGGGAATGATTTTTAAATCTTTTAGTACCCCGGTTGTTGCTTCTATACCTAATTCTTGCGCTTCCATTCTTAAGTAAGACCAAGCTCTGATAGATAGCCTTTTCCACCAACCTTTATCTTTGATGGTTGCAAACGGCATTGAGTGAAAGGTGGTGATGTCATGAGAAATGCTTCTTTCGTGACTGTGAACCACAAAGTTTTGAGCACTCAGGCTTTGAATAACATCGTCTACTTTTTTGGCAAATCGTCTGTACATCAGCCATCTTGGTTTTTGTTTTAGCTGACCTATTTCAATGATCTTGATGTTTGGGTGTTCTGGCGTATTGCAAGATTGTTCGCATATAACAGTGACAAGACAATTCTTTTTAGCTAGTTCATGACTGATCTGCCAGACATATGACTCCATGCCGCCAACCGGACCCCAGTTTCTGACAATTTGAATAATTTGTAATACTTTTTCTGACACATCAACCTTCTAGTGAATGTCTTTTTTATGATGAAGTTGCCACAACTTAAGATACTTGTAATAAGACGTTGCTGCATTTGAGATTGCCAGCGCTAAGCCATATTTTCCATCTAAAAAACCGCGTCTTATTACGTAAGTTCTGAAAAAGGCCCAAAACCCGTGAACCAAAGCTTCTCCAAGCCCACCCTTTTTACCTTGATTAAATGCTTGCTGTGCTGCCGCACTGGAATAAACATCGACTTTTTTTAATACCTGAGAAAAGTCTCTGTAGCTGTAATGTAAAAAGTGATTGTTGAGTTTTCCATGCGTCCCAATTGGTAGCAGACTTTCGTGAACCAAGTGATCAGAAAATTTTGCGCTGCCTCGTTTGAATAAGCGATCAACGTAATCTGGGTACCATCCTGAATGCTTCATAAAGCGGCCACAGTACCAAGAAGAGCGCGGAATGGCATAACAATCTGCGGCATTGGGTGATGCCATGGCAGCCAAAATTTCTTGTTTTAGTTCAGGGGTGACACGCTCATCGGCATCAATCGATAAAATCCAGTCTTGCGTGGCTAAATTAAGGGCGCGATTCTTTTGCGGTCCAAATCCCGGCCAATCTGAGGTAATTTCAAGCTTTGCATGGAAAGATCGGGCGATTTCTTGAGTTTTATCGCTACTTTGACTGTCTACAACGATAATCTCATCTGCAAAAGAAACACTCTCAAGACAGTCCTTGAGGTTGGCTTCTTCATTTTTAGTAATTAAGATGACTGATAGGCTCATAGAGCGATGTTAGCACCGGTGTAGGTTACGATTGAGGTTATGGATTCAAATAGCATTCAAATTAAGACGCAAACAGCGCTAACCCGCATTTTAAAGTATGCCTTGCCTCATAAGGTTGCTGTTGTTTTGGCATTACTGGGCCTGACGATTGTTGCTGCTACAGAAACAGCCATTCCGGCCCTACTCAAACCTTTATTGGACCGTGGCTTCAGTGGCAAGTTGGACGATAAATTATGGTATGTGCCAGCTTTTTTGGTGGGTCTGGCATTTATCCGGGGTTTCGCTCAATTTGGCTCAAACTATGCCTTGAGCCATATCACTAATTCTGTTTTATTTAAATTGCGCGAGCAAATGTTCAATCGCTTACTGCAAGCCCCAGCTGATTTGTTCCAGAATCGTTCGTCAGCATCATTGATCAATGCCGTGGTATTCGAGGTCAATGCGGTACTTCAAGTGATCACCAGTATTGCCATGAATTTGGTCAGAGACAGTTTGACGGTGATTGGACTCATGGCTTATTTGTTTTATCTTAACTGGCGCCTAACACTTTTAATTTTGATCATCTTCCCAATCATTGGTTTCATGGTGAAGTTGATCAATAAGCGTTTACGTAAATTGCACAAGGTCAGTCAAGACATGACCAATGAACTCTCGTATGTTGTGGAGGAGAGTGTTGGTGGTTATAAGGTTGTTAAGTTGCACGGCGGCCAGGCCTATGAGAAGCAGCGTTTTGCGCTGATCGCTAACAAGCTCAGACGTTACTCCATGAAAATTGCTGTTGCTGGTGGCTTGAACCAACCAATGACTCAATTCGTGGCCTCGATTGCTTTGTCAGGCGTGTTGTTGGTGGCCTTGTTCCAATCATCTATGGCAGAAGTGACTGTGGGCGGTTTTGTGGCTTTTGTCACAGCTTTGATTTTGATCATTTCTCCTTTGAAGCATTTGGCTGATATCAATCAACCTTTGCAGCGAGGCATTGCTGCGGCAGACATGATTTTTAAATTAATGGATCAGCCGATTGAAGAAGATTCAGTGCGCAGAGATGATGCAGTTAAGTTAGCCAAAGCCCGTGGTGAGCTTGAGTTCAAAAAAGTAGGCTTTGGCTACTCTGGAATAATGGCTTTGGGCTCTGAAAATGAGCAAGGCGTCAAAGAAGTTTTAAAAGAGATTGATTTAAAGATTCCAGCTGGCGAGGTGGTTGCTTTTGTAGGACCATCTGGCAGCGGTAAATCCACTTTGGTGAATTTATTGCCACGCTTTTTTAATCCAACCAGTGGTGCGATTCATTTGGACGGATTAAATATTCAGGACATTGATTTGAAAGATCTGCGCCGTCAAATGGCTTTTGTGAGCCAGGACGTGGTTTTATTCAATGACACCATTGCTGCGAACGTGGCTTATGGTGCCGCAAGTTCTGAAGAAATTGATCGTGGCAGGGTTCATGAAGCGCTTCAAGCCGCCAACTTGACTGAGTTGATCAAAGAGTTGCCTGAGGGCATTGACGCTCAAGTTGGTGATAACGGTAATCGATTATCTGGTGGTCAGAGACAGCGTTTGGCAATTGCCAGAGCGATTTATAAAGATACACCCATTTTGATTTTGGATGAAGCCACCTCTGCTTTGGATTCTGAGTCAGAGCGCCAGGTTCAAGAGGCCCTTGAGAAACTCATGGAAGGTAAAACCACCTTGGTCATTGCCCACCGTCTATCGACCATAGAAAATGCTGATCGCATTGTGGTGTTGGATCATGGAAGAATCGTTGAGAATGGCTCGCACGCTGAGCTGATTGCTCAAAATGGCCTGTATGCCAGTTTGCACCGCTTACAGTTCTCGCACGCTTAAGGATTTACTTAAGAAGTGTCGTTAACTTAAGACGATATCGTATTGCTCTTGGTTAAAGCTTGATTCAACCTGAAGACGAATCGGTTTGCCGATGAATTCAATTAGCTGAGCAATGTGTGTGCTTTCTTCTTCTAGGAAGCGGTCAATCACATCAGCGCTGGCAATGATTCTGAATTCCTTTGGATTGAACTGGCGATGTTCACGCAATACTTCGCGCAAAATCTCATAGCAAATACTTTGGGCAGTTTTAACTTGACCTTTGCCTTGGCAAACATCGCAAGGTTCACACAAAAGGTGTGCCAATGACTCACGAGTTCTCTTGCGAGTCATTTCCACCAAACCTAATGAGGAGAAAGGGTTGGCTGAGGTTCTAATTTTGTCCCGAGCCAAGTTTTTATTGAGTTCTTCTAGTACCGCATCTTGATGTTCTTTGCTGTGCATGTCGATGAAATCAATGATGATGATTCCGCCAAGATTGCGTAAACGCAATTGGCGGGCAATGGTTTGGGCGGCTTCTAAATTTGTTTTATAGATAGTGTCATCAAATGTCCGAGCACCGACATAACTGCCGGTATTGACATCAATGGTGGTCATTGATTCTGTTTGATCAATCATCAAGTAGCCGCCTGATTTAAGGTCAACACGACGACCCAGGGCGCGATTGATTTCTGATTCGGTATCGTACAGGTCAAACAGAGGACGTTCACCACGATAAAGAACCAACTTAGGCTCTTGGTTGGGCATGAAGTCTCTAGCAAATGCCTTAAGCTTTTCAAAGTTCTCTGCAGAATCAATGCGTATTTGTCCAATAGCATCCGACGCTAAATCTCTTAATACTCGCTCAGCAAGGCTTAAGTCTTGATGAAGTAAGCATGGCGCGGGTATCTGCTTGCTATTCTCCTGAATCTTTTTCCAAGTAGCGCTCAGGTATCTCAAGTCATTTGATAATTCTTGATCATCTGCATCTTCGGCACTGGTTCTCAGGATGTAACTACCTGATTCGTTTTGGCAGTCAGACAGCAAATCTAGAAATCTCTTTTTTAAGACATCACGATCTTCAAGGTTCTCAATTTTTTGAGAGATGGCCACTTGTTGGCCATTGTCTTCTTGAGGCAAAAAAACCAAATTGCGACCAGCAATGCTAATGTGCGTGCTCAAGCGAGCCCCTTTGGTGCCCAGTGGGTCTTTTAACACTTGAACCAAAATAGTTTGCCCATCAAATACCAATTTTTCAATGGGGGTGTTATCAGGCTTGGAGTTTTTTGGCATCCATAAATCAGCCACATGAAGAAAAGCAGCTTTATCTAAACCAATGTCAATGAATGCCGATTGCATGCCAGGCAGTACTCGCGTGACTTTGCCCAAATAGACATTACCAACAATGCCTCGACTTTGACTTCTTTCAATATGAAGCTCTTGCACCACTCCCTGAGCAATGATGGCTACTCGGGTTTCTTGAGGAGTGATGTTGACGAGGATTTCTTCAGTCATGGTTGAAACTTATCAATCTATTGAGGCAGTGCGCAGCGGTTTTAAATCAGTTTTAAGGCTTAAGAGAAAACTTTACACCAGTTTCATTTAAAAGTTGGGAGGTCTCAAAAAGAGGTAAGCCCATGATGCCGCTATAACTGCCTGAGATGCTGCTGATCAAACAGCCGCCAATGCCCTGAATACCATAAGCTCCAGCTTTGCCCATGGGTTCATTGGTGGATATATAAGCATTTATCTCTTCATCGGTGAGCGACTTAAAAGTTACTTGTGAGCTTGAAACACGAAGCTTCGGTTGATCGTTGTTGATATGAGAGTTGCTCAACACAGCCACCGCTGTGTGGACGTCATGTGTTTTGCCGCTCAAGAGTTGCAAGATTCTTTTAGCATCATGTTGATTGGCGGGCTTGCCCAAAATGATTTCTTTGCCATCTTCCAGTATGAGTGCCACAGTGGTGTCAGCGCATAAGATGGGTGCCAAATCTAATCCTCTGGCGTGAAGTCGTTGTTTGGCAGCTGCTAGCTTTGCCAAAGTGACGCGCTTCACATAAATCAAAGCTGGTTCATCGGGTAATTGAATTTCCAAGGATTCGACATCTTCGCTTGGTTCAGCCAGGAGTAATTGAAATTTAACGCCTATTTGCGTGAGAATTTCTTGGCGGCGCGGGCTTTGAGAGGCCAGATAAATCAATGAGTGCATCACACTTACTTTTTAATGAGGCGCTCTTAAACGCGGTGATAGGGGTGGCCTTGCAAGATGGTCCATGCGCGGTAAAGTTGTTCGACCAATAAAACTCTGGCCATCGCATGCGGAAGGGTCATGCTGGAGAGGCGAATCATCGATGCGGCCTCTTTTTTAAGTTCAGCATCCAAGCCGTCCGCACCACCAATCAATAATGCAATGTCTTTGCCATCTTGGCGCCAAGCGCTGAGTTGGTTGGCTAGATCTTGCGTGGAAAGATCTTTGCCGCGCTCATCTAAAGCAATGATGTGAACGCTCTTTGGCAGAGCTTCACGTATTTTGATCGCTTCTTTGGCGGGGCTGATATCTGGCTTGAGTTCTTTGATCTGAATCGCACAATCTGCTGGCATGCGTTTCAGATAATCTTGGGTTGCAGTTTCAGCCCATGCGGGCATTTTGTGACCCACTGCAATGACCCAAAGTTTCATGATTGAAAAAGGAGTCTTAAACCTAAAGGTTTAATCGTCCTCATCATCCTCAGGTTCACTGGCGAAACGTTTTGACTTATTGGCTTTACTGCCCAATTTGACGCGCACTGGCTTATCGCCCCAAATGCCCTCTAATTGGTAGTAAGAACGCAGCATCGGTTGCAAGATGTGAACGATGATATCGCCACAATCGACCAAGACCCATTCACCAGTTTCCATACCTTCAACAGAAATAACATCACCACCTTTTTCCTTGACAGATTCTTTGACGGACATCGCTAAAGATTTTGTTTGGCGGTTGCTATTACCTGTTGCAATGATCACACGATCAAATAAATCACTGATCTTGGTTGTGTCAAAAACCCGAATATCTTCAGCTTTGAC
>JBEIOY010000210.1:0-2091 GCA_040377355.1 Burkholderiaceae bacterium
ATGGCAACGAATAAGTCGGTGAAGTTAATGGTTGAGATGCGTCGTGAGCTGGCCAGCCTATGGCAGCGCTCACACGTCACCAAAGAGCAATTGATTGCTCAATTGCAACAGTGGTGCCACAAAGCCGAAACAAGCGGCATGGCGGGCTTACAAGAGTTCTCCTTGCGCTTGCGCAGATACACCGTTTAAAGTTGATTGGGCGGCCCTCTAGAGACCTTAAGTAACCACTCGACGTATCAATGGATAAGCAAAAAGATGGACAACAAAAAACCCGCTCTAGAGCGGGTTTTTTATTTGATCAAGTAAATCTGACAGATCGAATCAAGCCAAAATTATTTAATCTTTGTTTCTTTGTAAGACACATGCTTGCGAGCTTTAGGATCAAACTTCATGATCTCCATCTTCTCAGGCATGGTACGTTTGTTCTTTGTCGTTGTGTAGAAGTGACCAGTACCTGCAGTCGATTCTAATTTGATTTTCTCGCGTCCACCTTTAGCCATTTTGCCGCTCCTTAGATTTCACCGCGAGTACGCAAATCGACCAATACAGCGTCGATGCCTACTTTATCGATCATGCGAAGACCGGCGTTGGTAATGCGTAAGCTTACCCAACGGTTTTCAGATTCAACCCAAAAACGACGATTTTGCAGATTAGGCAAAAAACGACGCTTTGTCTTATTGTTTGCATGGGAAACATTGTTGCCGACCATCGGCTTTTTCCCGGTGACTTGGCATACTTTTGCCATGACACACTCCTTGAATTGCGAAAAAAAGAGATTGTAGCAGGTGGCGAGAAACTATTCCACTATTTACGTAAAGGCATTCCAAGTTGAGTCCCAAAAAAGTCCATATTTTCAGCATAATAAAACCCAAAATAGACGATTAAGTTAGTGTTTACTATCTTTAAATGGCATTATTTTAAGCTCTAAAAAAGATGAGGCTCCTCTTTTTGTCACAATGCAATGATCTAAGAGATTGACCTCAAGAAGCAGAAGTGCCTCATGCAAAACAACGGTCAAAGCAATGTCCTCTTGACTGGGTTTTAGGCTACCACTGGGATGATTGTGAGCAATGATCAAGCTACTCGCATTTCTTAGCAGGCATTCTTTGGCAATTTCACGAATATGCACAGTTGTTTCCGAGATAGAGCCTCTGAAGATTTCATGGGTATCGATCAGTCTTAAATGAATATCAAGATAAAGACAAACAAAAACCTCATATTCCCTCTGGCCGATCAGACCGATCAAGTAGCTTTTGACCAAATCAGTAGAAGTCAAAATACTTTGCTGCTTGATCTTTTCTTTATAGCTGCGTTGTACCAGCTCATGAATGACTTGCAGTTGTGACCATTTAGAAATGCCGATACCTTTAAAGGCCTCAAAGTCTTTCAGGCTGGCAGTGAGAATGGATGAGAGTGAACCAAATTCCTGAATGAGCCTATGGGATAAATTCAGGGAATTTTCTCCTTGGTTGCCCGTTCTGAGAATGATAGAGAGAAGCTCAGCATCACTCATGGAGCTTGGACCACTCAAAAGAAGTTTTTCGCGTGGTTGAGACTGCTTTGGCCAATTTTTAATCGATGTTTGGGCAGATTTCTCAAGGCTAGTTAAAATATTGTTATGACTGAATCTAATATGGCCAGCGGAGCCGAAGTTACCGCCAATTCCTTCTTGACTCTGAACTACAGGATTTCTTTGCCTGAGGGCGGAGACATCATGAACACTTTCGAGGACAAGCCTGCCACTTTGATGATGGGTACCGGGCAATTCTCGCCCACGCTCGAGCAAGCCTTGGTTGGCATGCTCCTCGGCGAGCGCAAAACTTTTACCATGGCACCTGAAGTTGCCTTTGGTGAGAAGAATCCGGATTTGATCAGAACCATTTCTTTGACCACTTTGCGCGAGAATTCTTCTCCTGAAGAAGAGTATTTGCCCGGAGACATGATCGAGTTCAATGCACCCAATGGCGCAACCTATTCTGGAACGCTTTTGGCAATTGATGGCGATTCTGCAACTTTTGACTTTAATCATCCTTTGTCTGGCAAAACAATTTTGTTTGAAGCAGAGATCATCGCGATTCTTTAAATGACAAC
>JBEIOY010000151.1:0-3362 GCA_040377355.1 Burkholderiaceae bacterium
AACGTCGAACTTGCCCCCCGTGACCCCATCCTTGGCCTCAATGAAGCCTATAACGCTGATAGCCGTCCAACCAAGGTAAATCTTGGGGTTGGCGTGTATTTCACGGATGATGGAAAGATTCCATTATTGCGTGCCGTACAAGCAGCTGAGAAGATCATGATGGAAAAATCTGCTGCCCGTGGCTATCTGGCCATTGAAGGGATTGCAGCCTACAACCAGGGTGTGCAGAACTTATTGTTTGGCAAAGACTCTGCGATTTTGGCCTCTGGCCGTGTAGTCACTGCCCAAGCAGTTGGCGGCACAGGCGCCCTAAAGATCGGCGCTGACTTCATCAAACGTCTAGAACCCAATGCAGTGGTGGCCATCAGCGACCCTAGCTGGGAAAACCACCGCGGTATTTTTGAAAACGCTGGCTTTCCAGTACAAAGTTATACCTATTACGACCCCGAAACTCGTGGCGTGAACTTTTCTGGCATGGTTAAGTCCCTAGAAACCCTCCCAGCTAAGTCTGTGGTTTTGTTGCACGCATGCTGCCACAATCCTACCGGCGCTGATATGTCTTTGGATCTGTGGAAGCAAATTGTGCAAATTTGTAAAGCAAAACAATTGATTCCTTTCTTGGATATGGCATATCAGGGCTTTGCTGACAATATTGATCAAGACGGGGCTGCAGTTCGTTTATTTGCCGACTCCGGTCTCTGTTTCTTTGTTTCAAGCTCATTCTCTAAGTCTTTCTCTTTGTACGGTGAGCGCGTTGGCGCACTATCCATCGTTACCGAAAACAAAGATGAGTCAACACGCGTGATGTCGCAGCTAAAACGCGTGATTCGCACCAATTACTCAAATCCAGCGATTCATGGTGGCACGGTGGTTGCAACCGTCCTAAATACTCCAGAATTGCGCGTGATGTGGGAGCAAGAATTGGCAGAAATGCGCGATCGCATCAAGTTAATGCGCAATTCTCTGGTGACCAAATTAGCTCAAACAGGCACAAAACGTGATTTTGGCTTCGTCAATGATCAAAGGGGCATGTTCTCCTACTCTGGTCTGACGTCTGATCAAGTGGATCGTCTTCGCGAAGAATATGGCATTTATGCTGTTTCAACCGGTCGCATCTGCGTTGCGGCCCTTAATAGCAAGAATATTGATGGTGTAGCAAAAGCCATTGCTTCAGTTTTATAATCTATATAAATCAATGTTTTAGGCAATATTTTGGTGCTCTTAGCGTCAAAATGTTGCATTGCACAAATTGATTTTTTTAGAGATAATCAAACCTAATGTAAAAAGTGTCTAAGCACAACAGTCCTTAACTCCGTTTTGGACATTTTTAGATTTCGGGAGATTAATTAATGCTGTATCAATATCAAGAATTCCAAAAAGCCTTGCTTCAACCTTTGACAGCATGGGCTCAGGCCACAGCAAAGACCTTTGTTAATCCCAGCAATCCATTGTCACTACTTCCTTCAGCAACCAGAATCGCTGCTGGATATGAGCTTTTATACCGCCTAGGTAAAGAATACGAAAAGCCAGAGTTCAAAATTAAAACAGTGATGGCTCACGGCAAGAATGTTGCCATCAACGAATTCACTGTTGTTGATAAGCCATTTTGTAAATTAGTTCGCTTCAAGCGCTTTTCTGATGACGTCAATGTCATCAAGAAACTCAAACAAGATCCGGTTGTGTTGATTGTGGCCCCCTTATCTGGTCACCATTCCACTCTCTTGCGCGATACAGTTAAAACTTTGCTTCAAGACCATAAGGTCTATATCACTGATTGGGTTGATGCTCGCTTAGTACCTCTTGAGGATGGTAACTTTTCTTTAGATGACTACGTGCATTACATGCAAGACTTTATTCGGGCCATTGGCGCCAAAGATTTGAATGTACTTTCGGTTTGCCAACCCACAGTTCCAGTCTTGGGCGCGATCTCTTTAATGGCCTCCAATGGAGAAGTAACCCCAAGAACGATGATCATGATGGGTGGCCCCATTGATGCTCGCAAGAGCCCAACGATGGTGAACTCAACTGCCACCAATAAATCATTTGAGTGGTTTGAAAATAACGTGGTGTTCACTGTGCCCCCTCCACATCCTGGAGCAGGTCGTCGTGTTTACCCAGGCTTTCTTCAGCACACCGGCTTTGTTGCAATGAACCCTGATCGTCACGTTCAGTCTCATTGGGATTACTTCCAAGACTTGGTCAAGGGTGACAAACAAGATGCGCAAACTCACATTGAGTTCTACGACGAGTACAACGCCGTGTTGGACATGGATGCGGCCTATTACTTAGAAACCATTAAAACAGTTTTCCAAGACCACGCTTTACCAACTGGTAAATGGATGGTGGGTGGCAAACTGGTCAAGCCACAAGATATCAAGGGCACCGCCCTTCTGACCATCGAAGGTGAATTAGATGATATTTCTGGTAGCGGCCAAACAAAAGCTGCTCATGGCTTATGCAAGAATATTCCTGAAAATAAAAAACAGCACTACGAAGTCAAAGGTGCAGGTCACTACGGTATTTTCTCTGGTCGTCGTTGGCGTGAAATGGTTTATCCAGAAGTTGGACAATTCATCCGCAAACATGCGATCAAAGGAAGTAAAGTGGTTGCGCAAAGAGCAGTTAAAAAGCCTGTCGTTAAAAAAGTAGCGGGCAAAAAAACAGCTTCAAAGAATGCATAAAGCCATAGACGGTCTTGATGACCTATCGGATCGTCTATTAGCCGCACTTCCTCAAACTCAATGCACCAAATGTGGCTACCCTGACTGCCGGGCTTATGCAAAAGCCATGTCAGCTGGTGATGCCTCTCATAACCAGTGCCCTCCCGGCGGACAAGAAGGCATTGCGCGTTTAGCAAAAATACTTAACAAAGATGTTTTAGAACTCAATCCTCACAACGGCGAAGAGCGTTCTCGCTCAGTTGCTCTGATTGAATCAAAGGCATGCATTGGTTGTACGCTTTGCATTCAGGCCTGCCCTGTGGATGCAATCGTAGGAGCATCAAAGCAAATGCATGTGGTGATTGATGAATGGTGCACAGGATGTGATTTGTGCATCCCACCCTGTCCAGTTGATTGCATCACCATGGTTCCAGTGACTGGTGAAGCAACTGGATGGGATGCCTGGAGTCAAGAATTAGCTGATCTTGCTAGAAACCGTTATGAGTCACGTGAAAAAAGATTAGAACGCGAAGAGCTGGATAATGTGCGCCGTCTAGCCCTTAAGGCTAAAAATAAAGCCAAAGCTCTTGATCTTGAAAGCGCTAAAACTGAAGATGAGAAATCAGAGATTGAACGCAAGCGCGCCATCATTGCAGCTGCCATAGCAAGAGCTCAAGAGAAACTTCAGCCCCCAACTAAATA
>JBEIOY010000209.1:0-2116 GCA_040377355.1 Burkholderiaceae bacterium
CCCAAGGATTCAGTATTTACAGCGAGTTGGCTGTAATATTTTGCTTTCACCATTATAGGTACTCTTTACTCAGCATGGCAAAACCTCTTTCTTTAGAAAAAATCCTATTTAGTCAAGGCTTTGGCACACGTCGCTACTGCAGTGATCTGGTTTACGCTGAGTTGGTCAAGGTCAATGGCGTCTTGGTTGAAGACCCCGATGAAAGAATAGCTCTTGAAAACTTACAACTTGAGGTGGATGGCGAAACTTGGGAGTTTCATGAAAAAGCTTATGTGGCCTTCCATAAGCCAGTAGGTTATGAATGCTCTCATAAAACCAGTCATCACCCGAGTATCTACGGCCTACTACCTCAACCCTTGGTTGAGCGCGGCATTCAATGTGTGGGTCGCTTAGACCATGACACCACTGGTTTGATTTTGATGTCTGATGATGGGCAATTCATTCATCGCATGACTACACCTAAAAAGAATATTGGCAAGATGTATCAGATCACTGCTGCAGAAGACTTGACTGAAGCACAACTTCAACATCTTTTAAAAGGGGTTGTTTTAGACGACGATCCCAAGCCTTGCTTTGCCAAAGCCTGTATGCAACGCTCCAGCAGAGTTCTGGAAATGACTATTGTTGAGGGACGCTATCACCAAGTCAAACGCATGATGGCAGCTGTGGGTAATCACGTGGCTGAGTTGCACCGCTTATCAATTGGTGAATATCACCTGCCCACCGATCTAGCTGAGGGTGAATGGCGTTGGCTCTACCCTAATGATTTGAAGCAATTATCAACCAGCATGGTCGATAACTAAAGAAACATTACTTGATGAGCGCCAAACCTTCTTTGAATTGAGGATGCTCACAAGATTGTAAGAGCTCAAACACAACCATTTCAGTGGTCACCAGTTCTGCACCGTTGGATGCCAATCGATCAAACGCAGCATCGCGATTAGCTTCTGTGCGAGAGCTGCAAGCATCAGTCACAACCCACACGTCAAACTCTTCGTCGAGCAAACCTAAGGCGGTTTGCAATAAACAAACATGGGCCTCACATCCTGCGATCAAAATGGTGTTTTTCTCACCTTGATCATCCTGTTTGCGCTGAATGTGCTTGGGTAAACTTCTGGCATTCCCCATCGGCTTAGGCGGCGCTCTTAATTCATCGACCAAACCGTCAGCGCAGGCCCCGAAATACATCTTGGTCAGAGTCTTCTGGCAAAGCGATTTCAGTTGTGGGTCATTGGGCCCTAACTTTTCTGGATTTTGCTCAGTGCCAATGATGGGCAGCTGTAATAACTTCGCAATTTTAGCCAAGCGCACGGCATTGGCCAATACTTGCTCTGCCTGATGAATCACGGGCATCAATTTGCTTTGATAATCAATCAAAACTAATTGGGTTTCTTGTGCATTTAAAAGTATGGACATAATGGGCAATGCTTCTTTAATATGAATACGTGGTATTTTCTTATAAAAAGAGACCTAGGAGTAATAATTTGTTTGCCGCCTTATTGATCATCATCCCTTTTATTACATTTGTTTTTTATATCAGGGCCATCAGCAAAACTATCAAGGCCATTGATCCCGAATATCGGACTCAAGCCCCTGGCATGGCCTGGTTGCTGCTGATTCCTATTTTTAATGTGATTTGGTTCTTCTTTTTACTCAAATCAATCAAGGCTGGCTTTCTTAAAATGCATGAAAACAAGAGAATCAGCCAACCGATTGATACCGGGTATGCCTATGGCATCGCAATGGGTTGCTGTTGGGCAGCCGTCTTTATACCTAAATTGATTTTTATTGCCTTGATACCCATGTTTGTATTTTCAATACTTCATTGGACCAAGCTGAATAATGCTAGGAAGCGCTTGAGCGACGAACTCAATCAAGTTTGAGCGATGAGCTCAGTCACGCTTCATTAGTGAGGCTTTTTTAAATGGATTTGCGCGGTCATCTTACCCGCAAAGATCATGTCCAGTTGCACACCGTCAATACCTTGTTTTACCTGTACACCATCCTGTGCCACAGGGAATGTTTTTTCTAGTGCCAGCATATTTTTAGGCCAATCAACGCGCAAGACAGCACTCATTGGCAAGTAACCATCGAAGTAACGACGCATCAAAGGCCC
>JBEIOY010000101.1:0-5367 GCA_040377355.1 Burkholderiaceae bacterium
AGATCTGACTTGAAACGCTCACAGATAGCACGGTTTTATCAGGTACGACTTGCTGATTGCGAGATGCGTTGAGGTTGATTTTTGTGAATGTTTTAGGAATCGTTGCAGCGTATGTAGGTGTCTCTGAACCAACGGTGATATGACCCTTGGTCATCGTGGCAGAGCCAGAGTTGACACCACCTCCACCCCAGCCATCAAAGAGATTACCTGATGCGCCAAAGCTCATGTTGTCGATGCGATAGTCACTGGTGGCAGTTCCACCATCAACAACTTTATTGATGTACGTCTTGCGATCAGCACCGGCTGTGATGTTGGCATTGACACCCGGACTGCGAAGGACTGGGTAGCTCAAGTTTGCACCAATGGTTTTCGCGCGGCCAAAGCCCGCCACAGGGCTTTCAGGGAAGCTAAAGTGACCAACGTTTTCGTAGTCAAGATAACTCGCAGAAATCCCGGCTCTGAGGCCATCAGTGTTCAGAGGAACTGAGTAACTGGCATTTGAGTAGTCTGAACCAGATGATTTGATGTTACTGAAAGAAAGCTGGTCACCTATGGTGCCAGGGTTATCAAAGGTCGTGCTCACAACGCGCTGCCCAACACCCGTGCTGCGACTGCCGTAGTTATTGATTTCCACCTTGCCTCTCACTGCTTTTGTGTCTGCCAAAGAAACTCTCAAATCAACATCACCTTCGTTCTTACCAGGCTCAAGTTGAGTTGTCACAACAATGCCAGGGGTTTCATTGAGGATGTAGATGGAACGTTCTATGTTCTGAGTATGAACAATCTCTGAAAGCCTGTTAGCATCTGTGATGTAGCGTCTTGCGCGGTCTTCTGTGAAGCGTGATGGACCATTGGGCATATCGATGTGAACAGCTCCGAGCTTGGCTTCCAGAACCTTAAGAATGATTATGCCATCCGTGATTTTTTGAGGGGGCACTGAAACTTGAGCCAGTTTGCCTTGTGTTTGATACAAGGCGGCCACAACATCTGCAGCCTTCTGCAGGTCTTGGAAAGCAACTGTCTGGCCCAACCAAGGCTTGAGACTCTCTTTGATCAGTTCCTCAGACAAGGTCTTGTTACCGTCAATCCTAAAACCCTTAATGGTGACTTTGACTTCGCTGGGCTTGGCTTCCTGAGGCTTGACTGGAGTCTTTGGGGCTGATGGCGTGGGCAAAGGCTGTAATTTCGGTAATTGTTTTTGCAGCTCTTGCTGTAAAGCACCCGCATCTAGTGCACCAGAGAGAGCTGTGTTTGGAGCCGCATGCGCAAGTGTAGACATGGCAGTAAAGCCAATGGCTACAAGGGGCATAAGGAAACGAAGTCTCATTTTTTTCTCTGTTTTTTTGCAAAAAATGTTCTGAAAACTTTTACAGAACGGGCGCGCGCATGCGATTTTAAAGGATTCGACTGTGCATAGCAAAGTAAATAGCGCGTAAGTCATTGAATTTATTAGATTTCCTACAAAAGCCTACGCTCTAGTTTTGCAGCACTTGTGGATTTTTTTAGGGGGAAATATCCAAGCAGCGTCTTAATTCAGGCAAAACTTGCGAAACAAAATGAAATTCATCAAAAGTTAAGCGTAAAAAAACCACCCGAAGGTGGTTGTAAATTAACCTCTACTTAACTTTTAAGAAGTTAATTTTTAGTAAAGGAGTCTTTGCTATCAGACTCACCTGGTAAAGTTTGATCAGCCTCTTTACTTTCTACGGTTGTATTGCTTGTCGAGATTAACTTTTTCAAGTCTTCTGGTTTTTTCATACCTAATTTACCGGTCATTCTTGAACGATGAACCTTAACACTCGCCTCTGAAGAGTTAAGGATGGTTGCAATCTCGCCATTCTTCTTACCGTCTGCTGCCAAGAAGAACACATCACGCTCTTTGTCGGTTAACTTTTCTAGTAAAGAAAGCTTCTCAGCTTCAGTTAACAAATCTGGGTTAATTGAGATATTTTCATTATTGCCAGTCTTCTTATTATTAGTTTTTTCGTTAACAGACTTATTTTCTTTATTAATAATAGAATTTTTACCGCTTAATTTTTCTGAAGTGAGAGATTTATTGGAAAAGCTAGGCTTTACCACACCGCCATTGATAAGCAGATCTTCAGAAATCTGAATTGACCAAGCGATATTAGCAACCAAGGTGGCTATCAGGTTAACCATACTGGTCAAATAAACTATTTCAGAATTGATAATGATATAGTCGCCTCCTTTGGCAGCCAAAGCTCCCAAAGTTAATAAAGCCATGAATATACCTTGTACCCAAAATACACCACTAATTAAATAGATGTATTTACTTTTAAATTTATTCGCTTGAACCCCAGCAAACCACCCACTATATATAAGGGTTGCTGAAATGGGGGCCAACAGGATGGCCTCGAGACTTCCCAGTGGTGCTTTAAAAATCAGACTGAAATGGAACAGGCTGGCGGTCACGGCTACACCACCCAAGCATATTAAGGATGCTTTTTTGGGTAATGCGTATCCAGCCCATATACCTAGAGAGCTTAGTATCACTAAGCTTCCAAGTAATACTGCGATAGGGCCAGCAAGCCAGGTGTTGGGCAAGGTATCTCCGATATTAATGAGCGTTAAGATGTAACCAATGCCCAAAAGGAGGCTTCCGGCCGCCCATAGATGGGCAGATAAGCCTTTTTTTCTGAATAAAATCAATTGGCTAGCAGCAAAAGCAATGGCTATAAAGCCAGTTAAGACGATGGTTGTAGCGTTATCTAGAGGTAACATGATTAACCTTAACCTTTATGTTTATTTAAAGAACTGTGAAATTTACCTTAATTAACTAATTTGGTAAATCTTTAATTAAGCGAGCTCTTCTTTTATTGATCACGTCCTCCGTGGCTTTATCTTTTACTTTCTCCTCATTTATTTGTATTTATCTGACGCGTTTGCTTTTTTATACCCCTTCCGCCCTTCATTCAGAGTCTTCCAGTGGTGAACTTTTGATAAGTGTTTATTTATACATAATCATTTTTGATCTTTTTAATAAATTTAACGTAATGTATGCCTTGACGAATATATTTTGAAGTGGGTATAAAAAAGCCATCCGAAGATGGCTTTTGATTTGCTAGATTATTTTGAATTAGCTTTGTTTTGTCGTAATCCTTATGTCCCTCTATATAGATAGGCGGTTTTCTTGTCTGGCATTTTTAGATTTGAGTCCCAATATCCAAGTTTTGGTGGGTAAACCGTATTTCTTCTCCAAATAGGCTGCTCTTCCCTTCACATCAGCCCAATCAACCTCCAAATACGGTCCTTTAAAAGCAATCACGACGATATTGCAGTCATGCACTTGCTGAAAGACCATGACCCGGTTGTTAAATGCATTGCATATATTGTTGATGTTTGATTTATAGCTCTTATGGTTACCAAATAGGTTGACCGTCATGACCCCAGGCTCTTTGAGACTGTCATAACAACCCTGATAAAACTCTGGAGAGCTCAAAGCCGGCCCTCTGGCAGTGGCATCGTATAAATCTACTTGGAGTAAATCGATGCTTTCTTTATTTTTCTTGTTCGTGACATATTTCAGAGCATCTGTTTGCAAAACATTGAGTTGTTGATTAGATGGCGGCATATTGAACATGACCCTGGCCGCCATAATCACCGCTGGATTGAGGTCAATCGCCGTAACTTGCGCTTTGGGGAAATGTTTATGAGCAAACTTGGTTAATGCGCCAGTACCCAAACCCAGTTGAACCATGTGGAATGGTTTTGCATCTATCTTTTTTTGGTTTTTATCTTTTTTATTACTGTTATCTCTAATATCGTCAGCTTGCTTCAGTCTTTTGTCATTGGGATCTAGAAACAGTAAGCCAGCCATCATTTGTTGGGCGTACTCTAATTCAATGAAGTCTGGTTTATTGATGCGCATTGCGCCTTGTACCCACCATGTACCGAAGTGTAAAAAGCGCACACCATTCTCTTCAGAGAAAGTAACCGGTGCGAATGTTGGTTTGGGATCTTTTTTGCTGACTATTTTTTTTACTTGTTTATTAGCCATCGCGGTCTCATATAAAAGAACCAGACTCAACAGATAAGTCTGGTTACTATTTTTCAAAGTTTCTCTTATTTAAGCTTGATTAACTTCAGCAAGTTTTTCGGCTAGCCATATTTTCATTAATGATTGATATGGAACATCTAACTTATTGGCTTGCAACTTAAGACTTTCCAGAAAACTCTCCGATAATCTCAGAGAAATAGACCTTGTTGTCGGCTTCAAGTTAGGCATTGTTACTTTAATTGCCTTACTTAAATCAAAGTAATCAGCAGCATCATTCTCTTGCCAAAAAACTCTCTCTTCTTTGGCATTTTTAAACTTCGGAACTGGCTTAATCAGCTTGTTCATAATATTTCCTTTCCCTCTTACTCATTGGGCGAATAGATATAACTCTTATCAAAGATTGCTTTTTTCTTAATGTAAAAATTGCAGTTAACAGATATCCAAAATTACTTTTGCCTAAGGCCAAAAACCTTGCTTCATCAACGCTATGCTTTTGATCTTCTGCTATTAATAAGGGTTCATTAAAGAAAAGCTCTTCAGCCTCTCCTTGAGTAACCCCATGTTTATCATGATTTTTTTGTGAATTACCGTCGTCCCACTCAAACCCAACAATCTTTTTAAAATCAATCATATTTGTATATTACCATAGTATACATTTTTAAAGGAAGAAAAAAAGACCTCCTACCTATGGGGTCTTAATTCAAGAGAAAAGGCTATCTAAAGATTATTTATTTCGTCCAAGCTCTGGCATTACGGAACATGCGCATCCATGGGCTTGCGCCATCAGTGATGTCATGCCACTGCTTAGGGGCCCAGCTCATTTGTGCGGTTCTAAAGACTCGCTCAGGATGAGGCATCAAGACTGTGAAACGTCCATCCGGTGTCGTCAAGCCAGTAATACCTTCTGGTGAACCGTTCGGGTTCAATGGATAAGTCTCTGTTGCTTGTCCTTGGTTATCAACAAATTTAAGAGCTACCAAGCCTTTGGCTTTAGTTTGCTCCTTGTTACCTTGTTGACTGAAGTTGGCAAAACCTTCACCGTGGGCCACAGCGATGGGCAACTGACTGCCCGCCATGCCTTGCAAGAAGATCGATGGTGATTGGGTCACTTCAACCATCACCAAGCGTGCTTCGTACTGTTCGGATTTGTTGCGTGTGAACTTAGACCATGTATCAGCACCTGGAATGATGCTGGCCAAGTTGGACATCATCTGACAGCCATTACAGATACCTAAACCAAAGGTGTCTGGACGATTGAAGTAGGTTTGGAATTGGTCTTTGATCGCTGGGTTGAACAAGATAGATTTTGCCCAACCTTCGCCTGCACCCAATACGTCACCATAACTAAA
>JBEIOY010000217.1:0-1944 GCA_040377355.1 Burkholderiaceae bacterium
CATGCCGCTTGTTTCGGCTTTGTGGCACCACTGTTGCAATTGAGCAATCAATTGCTCTTTGGTGACGTGTGAGCGCTGCCATAGGCTGGCCAGCTCACGACGCATCTCAACCATTAACTTCACCGACTTATTCGTTGCCATGAGCTTCTCAAGGCTTGCAAGCTCGACTTCACTTAACTTGGCTTCATCTTTGTATAACCAAAGGCGTTGATCACCAAATTGAGCGGCCAGTTCTTTCATGTGGGCAACTTCTGCATCAAAAGTTTGACGCAAGGTTTTTGAGTAACGAGCCATTACTTCGTATCTATTGGCAATCACTGCTTGCAAAGTTTTTTCTGAAGCCTGCTCAAGCTCAGCCAATACTGGCTTAGGTGGCAGCTTTTTAACTTTCGCTAAACCAGCCATTTCTAATCCACGGATATAAACCCAACCAATATCAAGCTCGTACCATTTGTTAGATAGCTTTGCGCTGGTGGCATAGGTGTGATGGTTGTTATGCAATTCTTCGCCACCGATCAAAATACCCCAGGGAATTAGATTGGTTGAAGCATCTTCGCAATCGTAATTGCGATAGCCCCGGTAGTGGCCCATGCCATTGATGATGCCAGCTGCAGTGATTGGGATCCACAACATTTGAACAGCCCAAACAGTGGCGCCCAATGCTCCAAAAAGAATCACGTCAATGATCAACATCAATGCAACACCTTGCCATTGATATCTTGAGTAAAGATTTTTTTCTATCCAGTCATCAGGTGTGCCGTGACCAAACTTCTCAATCGTTTCTTTGTTCTTCGCTTCGGCGCGATATAACTCAGCGCCTCTCGATAAAACAGTATTAATACCTAACACTTGAGGGCTGTGAGGATCGTCAACCGTTTCGCATTTAGCGTGATGCTTGCGATGAATAGCAGCCCACTCTTTGGTCACCATGCCGGTGGTTAACCACAACCAAAAACGGAAGAAATGAGATGGAATGGCATGCAACTCTAGAGCGCGATGAGCCTGACAACGGTGCAAAAAGATTGTCACGCTGGCAATGGTGATGTGAGTCAACAACAGTGTGATCAACAAAATCTGCCACCAAGACCAATTCAGGTAGCCATTTGCAATCCAATTCAACACAAAATCTCTAGTTTGTTCTAACCAAGCCATGCGGCCATCCTCTTTATATGCTTAAGAGTAACATTTTATCAAGCTTTCACTATTCTCACATAGCAAACTTTAAACAGATTTAATCTAAATCATGTTTTTTAGCTAATAAATCGAATCAGTTAGTGAAATTTAGCTACTTTTAGTTAAGTTGCGGCTTTTCGTTCCAAAATGGCGCCAAAAAACGCGTCTGTGCCATGAATGTGAGGAAATAACTGCCAGTAAGAGCTGTTTTGGGTGGTTCCAATTGGCAAATCACCCATCATCGGAAAGCTATCTCTTAAGACTTCTTTAGGATCTTTTAGCTCAAAATGAGGATTGTTAGCCAAAAAGGCTTCAACAATGCCCTGATTTTCTTGATAAATCAAACTGCAGGTCGCATACACCAAGCGACCACCTGGCTTTAATAATCTGGCTGCTGAATTCAGGATGGATAGTTGCTTTTGAGTTAATTCAGCCACACTTTGTGGAGACTGACGCCATTTAAGGTCAGGATTACGGCGCAAAGTGCCTAAGCCACTGCAAGGCGCATCCACCAATACACGGTCAATCTTACCTGCCAAACGCTTCACCTTGGCATCGTTTTCGTTGTCGATCCAGACTGGATGAACGTTCGATAGACCGCTTTTGGCTAAGCGCGGCTTTAAGTTAGCCAAGCGCTTCTCAGAAACATCGAAGGCGTACAAACGGCCGCTGGATTTCATCATGGCGCCCAAAGACAAAGTCTTGCCCCCTGCTCCAGCACAAAAGTCCACCACCATCTCGCCGCGCTTAGGCTCTAAAAGCATGCTCAAC
>JBEIOY010000108.1:0-5032 GCA_040377355.1 Burkholderiaceae bacterium
ACCGAAGAAAGCCTTAAAATCACACCTTCTTGAACACCAAATCCCAAACCCCGTGCCCAAGACGAATTCCTCGATTCTCAAACTTGGTCACTGGGCGGTAACTCGGACGTTCTGCGTACCCACCTGCTAAGACACCGGTGTTTACCAGGGTTGGCTCTGCAGATAAAACCTCCATCATCTGCTCAGCATATTCTTGCCAATCGGTGGCCAGGTGCCAATAGCCACCTGGTTTAATCCGGCTACTTAATAGTGATACAAATTCCGGTTGGATCAAACGACGCTTGTTGTGGCGTTTTTTATGCCACGGATCCGGAAAGTAAACATGAACACCATCTAAAAAAGATGCTGGGATCATATTTTCAACAACCTCTACGGCATCATGGCGCATCAACCTTAAATTAGTGAGCCCCTGCTCACCAATTAACTTAAGTAAAGCCCCTACTCCAGGCTCATGAACCTCGATGGCCAAAAAATCATCCCTAGGTCTAGCTGCAGCAATCTTGGCGGTGGTCTCCCCCATGCCAAAACCTATTTCAAGAATTTTTGGTCTTGGCGACTCATTTGAATCAGCTTGTTGAGAAGAGGTAGACTTAAAACTGTTACCCCAATCAATTGCTTGAGCTGTGAAGGGTAATAAAAATTCAGGTCCCAGGGTTTCAATGGCACGAGCTTGGCCAGCAGTCAAACGACCCGTGCGCAAAACAAAAGACTTGATGCGATGCAAGTAATGCTCAGAGTCCTTAGACTCTTTAGCAAATACTTCTTTGGCTTGCTCAAAAGATTGATGTAAACGCGGAGTTTCTGAATTCTTTTCTGACATTCGCCTATTTTAATCTCCTGAGCTCCGCCCCCTCCATCCATACCCCAAGACCGATCTCATTCCCCATAGAGCTAATGATTTATACTTTTATCAATTAATAGAGATTTGTCATATTTTGTTTAAAAAGAAAAAACCGCGCGCTGAAGGTATAGAAAGCTTTGATACCTTGGTAGGTAAAAGCTCCGTCATCCATGGTCGCATGACCGTTCATGACAGTCTGCGCATCGACGGCAAAATATTCGGCAACTTAGAGCCTGCCGATAAATATCCCTGCTCTATTGCTGTAGGTCCAAGCGGAGTTGTCACAGGAAACATTCACTGCAACAAAGCTTATATCGCTGGCAAAGTCATTGGTAATATTTTTGCCAAAGAATTAATCGTGTTATCTGATTGTGCTGTGGTTCGTGGGGATATCAGCGCCGAAGCATTCACCATCGCCAGTGGCGCAGTGATTGAAGGCAGAATGTTACAAGCCAACCGTAAAGTTAGAAACCTACAATCAAATCAGCTTCGCTCTATTGCAAGCACTATGGCTTGAAGTCAGATCAATGCGACCACTGGACGACGCCCGTCCAAGCAGTCAGCAAAACTAAAACTCCAAAAATAATTCGGTACCAAGCAAAGATCCTGAAGTCATGGGTGGCCACATAACGGATCAACCAACGGATACACACAAAAGCAGAAACAAAAGAGACCACGAAGCCAACCCCCAAGGTAGGGCCGAAAGTACTCCAAGAAGCATCCCCTAAAACATGACGCAGCTTGATTAATTCATAGAGTGTTGCGCCTGCAATGACCGGAATGGCCAAGAAGAAAGAAAACTCTGTAGCAACTTTTCTTGGTAAACCAAACAACATGCCACCAATGATGGTTGCTCCAGAACGAGAAGTTCCTGGAATCAAAGCAGCGCATTGCGCTAAACCAATCTTCAATGCATCGCGCCAATTGAGATCATCCACACTATCAATGTTTCGAGAAATCAATACGCCATCACCCGCATCAGACTCCAACTTCTTTTGACGAGCCTCTGCCCAAAAAATAATGAAGCCACCCACGATAAAAGCTGTGGCCACAGGAATCGGTGAAAACAAAGTACTTTTAATGTACTTACCAAATAACAAAGCCAACACAATGGCTGGAATCGTGGCGATGATGACATTCACGGCAAAGCGCTGGGATACTTTTCTTGAGGTAATACCCGTGACCACACTGATGAGTTTTTGTCGGTACTCCCAACAAACTGCCAAGATCGCACCAAACTGAATGATGACCTCGAAAGCTTTGCCTTTGTCGTCATTGAAATCCAATAGGTCACCCACCAAAATCAAATGACCTGTCGATGAAATCGGCAAAAACTCAGTAAAACCCTCTACCAAGCCCAAGATGACAGCTTTAAGAATTAAATAGATATCCATGGCGTGATGATAAGTCTTTCGATAAAAGAGTGATAAAAATTCAAGGGCATAAAAAATAATTCAGTGCCATCTTCATCATGCAGAAAGTCGGCTCAACCATGATGCAGCTCTTGCTATTTGGATAGATCCTCTCTGCTCTTCCTGGCGAATATTTTTAACCAATTGGACGGCTTGAGCATTTGGAAATTGATTGGAGAATTTCACAAGTGCTGGAGAAAGACTTGAATCGGACAACTTGCATTCGATCAAATGAGTCAATGCTTGCTCTTGACTGATTGCAAAATCAACCTCTGCCTCGTCTTTTGTTCGAATGTAATGCAAGCCACTAGAAACCCCCTGCGAATCCTCTTGAAAATGCACATGTTTTTGTAGCATTGAAGCAACTGCATTTTCAAATTGAATACCAGCACCACCTCTCACAAAAGCATTGTCATAAAAATACACTTTGGGCGCCTTCAATAAGGATCTGGCGACATTGTTATGCCAAGGATGAATCACGAACACAATGAACAAAGCCTCTAGGATGTTGAGATACTTCTTCAATGTGGGTTGAGTCACTGATAAGTCTCTTGCCAGTGATGCCAGTGACAAGGGTGAGCCCACACGATCTCTTAACATCTCAACGAATAAACGCATCGTATTAACTTCTTGTATTCGAGAAAACTCCAAAATGTCTTCTCGTATCAAATCTGTGAAATATTGCTGCCTCCAGCGATTGGCATCACTGTCTGTTTCTGCAAGACAAGGTTCAGGGAATCCGCCTCGAACCAATAAATGATCCAAGGCAGAATCTGCTGTCATACCACCAAAGTCAACCAACTCTTTGACTGAAATAGGATGTAAACGCCAAGAAAAATATCGACCAGCCAATGACTCACCAGACTGTCTGAAGGTATCCATTCTGGCACTGCCTGTGATCAATATTTTCTGAGCTGGGGTATTGGTATTAGCAATTTGGGCCAGCCGACTATCAGCAACTCCTTTGAGCCAAATTTTCCAATTGGGCATTTTATGAATTTCATCAAATATCAGTAACGGCACCCGCTGATTCCATGAGCCATCCTGCAAAATACGACGATCACTGGAGATGTCCCAATTAAGATACTGAAAAGAATCTTTTTCAGTCAACAATTGTCTAGATAAAGTGGTTTTACCAACTTGGCGTGGGCCCGTTAGTATCACTAACTTTTTATCAAGGTCATTGGCAATTTGCTGATCTAAATATCTTTTCATCCGACTATTTTAAAGTACTTTTTAATTTAGTCGCGACTATTTTAAAAAGTGCTTTAAAATAGTCGCCATATCTTTGAGCTTAATTTAAGAATATATTCATTTAAATCAATAATTTATATCGATATATGAGCTAAATTGGGTATTTATTCGTACCGCAATGCCTGTATTGGCTGCATCGATGAAGCTTTACGAGCCGGATAGTAGCCAAAGAAAATGCCAATCACCGCAGAAAAGCCCACCGCTAAGATCACAGACAAAACAGAAAGCTGCACAGGCCATTCAGCCAGCTCTGCAACCAGCCAAGTTCCCAGACCTCCTAATAGGGTCCCAAGCACACCACCAATGGTTGAGAGTGTGATGGCCTCCACCAAGAATTGCGACAAGATATCTTTGCCCCTAGCACCAACGGCTAAACGCAAACCGATTTCTCGAGTTCTTTCTGTGACCGATACCAGCATGATGTTCATGATGCCAATGCCACCCACCAACAAACTAACAGATGCAACGGCTGCCAATAGGATGGCCATGACTTTACTAGCAGCTTCTTGAGCTTGAAGTATTTCCGTCAAATTACGCAAAGAAAAATCATCGGGTGTATTACCGGTTAATCGATGGCGTTGGCGCAAAAGTTCTCTGACTTTATCTTCTGCCTCTTTCATATCAGCACCATCTTTGGATTTGATGAAGATAGAGCTGACTCGACCAATGCGGCCCTGAAGAGCGCCAAAAATTTTATTGCGTGCGGTTGTTAAAGGAATGATGACGATGTCATCTTGATCCTGACCCATCATGCTTTGACCTTTGCGCTCCAGTAAGCCAATCACCGTGAAAGGCACGCCCCGCACGCGGATGATTTGATCCACTGGGTCACTGTCACCAAATAATTCTCTGGCCACTGTTTGGCCGATGATGGCCACCTTACCTGCACCAGACATTTCACCAGCCTCAAATAAACGACCACTGATAAGCGCCCAATCACGGGCCTCAAAATATTCTGGCGTAGTTCCAACTATTGAAGCCAACCAATTGGCGTTACCCCAAACAATTTGGCCACTGCCTCTTTGGGTTGGAGCAGCTACTTGCACTTCTGCAATTTCACGCATCACAGCCCAAGCATCCTCCTCGACCAATGTTTGCGCAGTCCCAGTGCCGCCTCGCACACCTGCGGTTGTTACTGATCCAGCCCACAGGATCATCAAATTAGAACCTAGACCCGCAATTTGCTCTTTGACCCGCGCTTGCGCACCACTGCCCACTGCAATCATCACTATCACTGCAGCCACACCGATGATGATGCCCAGCATCGTGAGACCCGAGCGTAGCTTATTGACCTTGAGGGCTTGAAGAGCGATGGATAAATTCAAGAGAGTTCCCCAAGTGAACTACCTTTTTTATTAGGACTGTCATCAATGACCTTGCCATCCTTGAATGTGATCGTGCGCGATGCATAAGCGGCCACATCAGACTCATGAGTGACCACCACAACGGTCATCCCTTGTTGATTGAGTTGTGTCAAGAGTGCCATCACCTCAGCACTCGTTTTAGAATCCAAAGCCCCCGTGGG
>JBEIOY010000225.1:0-1729 GCA_040377355.1 Burkholderiaceae bacterium
TGCTCCTATTTATTTTAGACGCAAGGGACGTGGTCAGTTCATGCGTGCACCAGAAGAGCAGCTCAAAGCAGCACTTTTAGCGGTTGAAAGAAAAAAAGTAGAACTGATCAAACAAGAATCATGGGAAGTACAACTAAAACTCGGTCAGTTACCCGAAGAGATTGCGCCACTGGTCAACACCCTTTTATTCAATCCTGATAAAAATACAACGGCTTATAAAGCTGTTGCAAATGCTGCGCAAACTTTAAAAGGTGGAATACCTGAGTTATTTTTAACTTGTGGGGTTTTGAGTTCTGCCTTGGCTTATCACGAAGGCAAATTCCTGAAGGAACATTTTCCTAAAGGTGTTGGTTTTCAGGTTCAACTCCAGGCTAGTGAACAATCTGCTTGGGAGGAGGCGCTTTTAAAACTACCGGTGGCTGATGTAAAAGCTTTTTCAATTGATGATGCTAGCACCACTGAAATTGATGATGCTTTTTCTGTGAGTACTTTGGATGTTGAAGGAATGGGCCAGTGTCATCGTGTGGGTGTTCATATCGCAGCACCAGCTTTGGCGATTCATCGTGGCAGCGCACTGGATGAGGTTGGTCGAAAAAGATTATCAACGGTCTACTTCCCCGGCGGCAAGATCACCATGTTGCCAAATGAAGTGATTGAGGTATTTTCTTTGCACGCAGCAGGGGCGGCATCGCTTGATTTACCTTTAAGACCCGCTGTGTCTTTGTATGTCACTTTAAATAGCGAGGGTCTTCCAATTTTAGAAGGTGACCATGCACCGGTGACCAAGGTTGAAAGAGTTCCTATGGCCTCAAATCTTCGTTTGGATGATTTGGAGCATTTGGTCACTGAAGAGTCTTTGCTAGATTCAAAAAATGCAGCAGTGATTCCTTATCAAGTTGAGCTAAATATTCTTTGGCAGGCTGCAAAAAAGTTGCATGCCAAGCGTCAAGAGCAACGTGTGATGAATGGCTTGAAAGAAGAGGCGTTAGGTTTGCCTGATCCGCAAGCTTTGCTGCGTGACTTTAATTTCAAGGTCACTGAGGACGTGGTTGAAATCGCTCCTCGTGGGCGAGGTTCGGTGCTGGATTCAATCGTTGCCGAATGGATGATTTATTGCAACAGCACATGGGGCAATCAATTGGCCAGTCACAGTGTGCCCGGTATTTATCGTGCGCAAAAAGGCTGGGGCCCTCATCGCACGAGGATGCAAACGATGCCTGGGCCTCATGAAGGTTTAGGAGTTGAAAACTACGCTTGGTGCACCTCACCACTAAGACGTTATGTTGATTTGGTCAATCAGTGGCAATTGATTGCCATGGCGCAGCATGGTGTGACTGCTAAGTTAGTAGCACCTTTCAAACCAAAAGATGCCGATTTAATGGCGATTGCAGCAGATTTTGATGGCACATACGCTGCTTATGCTGAGCATCAAAACCAAATGGAAAACTATTGGTGTTTGCAGTATTTAAAACAAAAGGGTCTGCCTTGGAGGGGTGTTGTGAGACATCTCAAGGAGGGGCAAGCCCGAGTCGAGGAGATTCCTTTACGCTTGAGTGTCCTAGAGTTGGCAGAGCAAGCAAGAGGAGCCAGGGCTGAAATCGAAGTGGTGGATATTGATTTCTTAGCTCTTGTAGCAAGTGTGCGTTATTTAGGTTTAATACAATCCGATGCAATTGAAAATGAAGAGTTAGATGAATTTGATGAGTTTGAGGATGTAAAGAATCCTCAA
>JBEIOY010000114.1:0-4737 GCA_040377355.1 Burkholderiaceae bacterium
CTAGTGTTGGCTCTGCCGCAGCAGTTGCAGCATCGTTATGTATGTTTGCCATAGGCACTGAAACACAAAATTCTATTCAAACACCTGCATCATATTCTTCCGTGGTGGGGTATAAACCTACGGTTGGTCTTATCAGTAGAGCTGGAATAGTTCCCTTGGTGCCGAGTCAAGATTCTCCAGGACCATTAACCCGTTCTGTTGAAGATGCTATCTTAGTCGCAGGAATTTTGACCGGTCCTGATATGCGAGACACAGCATCCTTAATGTCTTCGAGAGGAGTGCCAGATAGTTTGGGCTGTCAAGGACTTAAGGATATTAAAGTGGGCGTGATGCGCAGACAAATGGCCGATCGAGAAGAGTTTCTCTCAGTAATGCCATTTTTTGAGAATGTATTAAAAAAATTATCAACAGCTGGCGCATCTATTATTGACCCATGTGATTTGCCGAGTGCAGAGCAATTGCAAGAGGTTCGCTCAAGTGTTTTTAGAACAGAGTTCAAGGCTGCCTTGAATACTTTTTTGCAGGAGAATGATTCTCCGTGTGGAATTGATTCGATGGAAAGTTTGATTGCATGGAATGAGGCGCACCCAGAATTTATTCCTTACGGACAATCGTTACTGCTTGCTTCGAATGCCAGTAAAGGAATCGATGATGCTCAATACCAATCAGATCGCGCTCGAGATATCAGTCTTTCAGTTACGACAGGCATTGATGCTGCGATGAATATGTTTGATGTGGATGTGTTGATTGCGCCAATGGGCGCTGCAGCAAAGTTGACTGGTAAGGCGGGCGCTCCAGTCATCGCTATTCCATGCGGTATGGGGCCAGATTTAACGCCATTTGGAGTGACAATCATTGCAAAAGTGGGCGATGATGCCCGACTTTTGGCTATTGGACGTCAAATTGAGCTGGTTGTTGGGGAAAGAAAAGTGCCAGTCATTTAGTAAAAACCTCATAAAACACGCTTTATAAGAATTTATTTAATAAACAAATACTTAATACTTGATTTGAAAAATATTTGAGATAAATCTTAGGGTATATACGCATTGTCCCGAGGTTGATTAAAGAGAAAAATAATCTCGAGATTACTTTACTTAGTCGGAATTTTTATGAACTTTAAATATTTTAAGACTGCAGGCCTACTTTTAGCTGTCAGCATGGTGCTAACAGCTTGCGGTAAATCTGAGTCTACAGCAGTGTCTGCAACACCAGATACGATTGCAATACGCGTTGATCAATTTCAGGGCGTGGCCTCTAATCAAAAGGTGGCGGTGATCGTCGGCAAAAATGTGGTTGCTGTCCTGCCTCATGATGGTGGCAAGCCAACAAGAGTTGATTTAAAGGGCATTGTTTCTTTGATTGACGTAGCAACTTGTTCAGATGACAGCTTTGTGGCCCTCGACTTTTACAAAAAGGTTTGGACTTCCACTGACAATGGTCAATCATGGACATCCAAACCTACACCTGAATCGATTCGACCTCTTGGCCTCACTTGTGGTCCAGCAAATACATATTGGTTTGTTGGTAGCAATTCAAGTATTGCGCACAGCACAAATCGCGGTGGTTCATGGAGCGTGAATACCAATAATGAAGATGCGATGTTCAATGCGATTCAGTTTGTTGATGCTCAGAATGCAGTTGTTGCTGGTGAATTCGGTACATTTAAAAAGAGTTCTGATGGTGGTAAGACATGGACAACATCTTCGATTGGTCCTGAGTTCTATCCTTACACCACTCTCTTTACATCACCACAAGTAGGCTTTGTAACAAGCTTAACTGGAATCATCATGCACACCAAAGATGGTGGCGCTACTTGGACGCCAACTAAAAACACAACAGGATTGTCACAGTTCGGTTTAGTGAATGTTGATGGACGAGTGTTTAGTGTGGGCTTAGGTGGAACAGTGATGAGTTTTAACGGCACGCAGTGGACACCTGTCAAGCTTGAGAATTTTGGGGCACCTTATCTCAAAGGTGTGGCGGCAATTGGTCAAGGTCGTTTCCTTGTTGCTGGCGGTAACGGCGCATGGAAAGTTGTATCAGCAAAGAACTAGGAATAAAAAGTGAAAAAGAAACTAACTCGTATCCTTCACGTTGGTGAAGAGTGGCTATTTGAAAATCCTAAGATTGTTCTTGGAATTATTTTTGCTATTAGCTTAGGTTTTGCATCTTTACTTCCTAACGTGCGCATGGGCACAGACTTTGAAGATCTTTTGCCGCAAAGTCATCCATTCATTCAATTGCATAACGAAATCAAAGATGACTTTGGTGGCGCCAGTGCGGTTGTTGTCAGCGTAGAAGTTAAAGAAGGTGATATTTTTACCAATGACACTTTGCAGTTAATTGAAAACTTAACGCAAGGTGTTGATAGCTTGCCAGGCGTTAATCACAACTTGGTCAGCAGTTTGACGCATCGTCTAACCCGAAAAGTAACTTTAGATGAAACAGGTAGCATTCGCTCTACTTTGTATTTTGATCCGGCAGCTGAAAAACTAACTCAAGCTGAATTGGATCAAATGAGGCGTGATGTCATGGCCAATCCAAGGGTTTATGGATTCATGGTATCGCCAGATTTAAAGTCAGCCATCATCAAAGGTCAGATGAATGAAGGTGGTGAAATCGATTACCAAAAAACATTTGCTGAGCTAGCTGATTTACGCGCTAAATATGCAACAGATCACGCATTGATACATGCAACTGGTTTGCCAGTTTTAACAGGTTGGGTATACACATACCTCAATCAGATTTTGCAGATTTTGCTTTATACAGCTGCTTTAATTTTTATTTTGCTGGTTGTTTATTTCCGTCGCTTCTATGGCGTGGCATTACCTTTATTGGGTATTTGTTTGTCATCTGCTTGGGGCTTAGGCTTCATGACGATTCTGGGTTACACATTAGACCCGCTGTCAATGACGATTCCATTTTTGATTGCGGCTCGCGCAACCTCTCATGGTGTTCAGTTAGTTGAGCGTTATTACTATGAGCTGGAAATTGTCAAAGACGGTAAAAAGGCTGCTCGTAATTCTTTGGATGCTTTGTTTAGACCAGGTTCTTTAGCAATCACCATTGATGCGATTGGTATTTTTGTAATTGCTTTAGGTGCCGCACCTATCAACATTAAGTTGGGTTACTACGCTGGCTTCTGGGGTTTCTCTGTGATTTTCACAGTGCACTTCATGGTGCCATTGCTCTTAACTATTTTGCCAGCGCCTAAGAAGACTCAAAACAACCGTTCAGGCACAACCACTGTTTTATATAACTTCGCTAAGATTTTAGTGAATCCTTTGAATGTGAAGATTGGTTTGATCGGCACAGCTCTTGCTGTGATCGTGGCTTCTTTCTTTGTTGCACAAGTGAAGTTTGGTGAGTCTGAGCCAGGTTCTCCGATTTTGAATCGAACTCACGATTACAACATTTCTGCTAAATCTATTAATGAAAAATTCCCGGGTTCCGAGGAGTTGTTCGTGGTTGCTCGAACCAAAGGTGAAAGCGGTATCTCGCGCCCAGAAGTGGTTCATGCCATGGAGCAGTTTGGTGACAAGATGATGGTGAAAGATCCTGAGTTGGGTGGTTACAAAGCGATTCCAGGTTTGATCCGTCAAGTCAACATGTTGACGCACAGTGGTGATCCACGTTGGGCGCAAATTCCTGATACGCAACTTGAAGTAGCAGGTTTGATGTCAGCGTATGAACTCTCTAGCCCAATTCCAGGGGCCATGAAAGAATTCATGAACCCACAAGGCACAGATGCTGTTTTGGCATTCTTCTATAAAGATCACCAAGCAACAACACTTGAGCGCATTGTGACCAACTCTAAGCAGTTGGTTAAAGAAATTAATGGCACCGTTGAAGACTTTGAGCTCTTATTGGGTGGCGGCATTATTGGTGTAAGCGCTGCGATTGATGAAGAGAACTATATCGATACGATGATCATCACACCGCTGGTCATGATCATGGCCTTTATCTTTGTGATGATCTATTACGAGTCACTTCATGCTGGTTGGTTGATGGTGTTGCCAATGTTGTATGCAACGATCTTGACCTACGGTTACATGGGCTTTATGAACATCGGTATCAGTGTGAACACAATTCCTGTGATTGCAGTCGGGGTCGGGGTTGGTATTGACTATGCGGTTTACATCATGGACCGCATTCGTGAAGAATACGAAACCACACAAGATCTGCGTGAATCAGTTTTACGTGCATTGAGTACAACTGGTTTGGCTGTAGGCTTTACAGCTGCAACTTTGATTGCTGGTGTGATCATGTGGGTGATCTTCTCAGATCTGCGCTTCCAATCAGATGCGGCGCTTCTATTGACTGTGATGTTGGCCTTGAACGCTGTTGCCGCGGTACTTTTGGTACCTGCTTGGGTGATGGCATTTAAGCCAAAGTTCATCACTGGGGTGCACCGCGATAAGGATGGAATCTTGCAAAATAGTTAAGTCTTTAAAAGGTGGTCGTTGCGTTAAAACAACACCACCTTCTAACAAGTACTAATTATTAGAGATAGATTAATAAAAATTTAATAAAAACAATGAGATAAAAAATCTCGAGATAGTTAAGGGTTTTTACTAGTGGGAAAACTCCCTAGATTAAAAATCTCGAGAAAGCAGTATTTTAACGGTAATAAGTGTTGGTTTTTCGATTAAAAGTTTTAGCAAGTTCGTTAAGGAGAGAGTTCATGAACAATAAAAAATGGCGCAAAGCTTTACAGCCAAAGGCGATAGCCCTTGC
>JBEIOY010000159.1:0-3095 GCA_040377355.1 Burkholderiaceae bacterium
CATTTGAAAAAGAGTCTGTTGATTTAGGCACTAAAAAAACAGCCAGCGGTGCAGATTTCACGGCAATCAATGCCAAAGGTTATATCCCCGCACTTCAGTTAGATAGCGGTGAGTTGCTCACAGAAGGCCCTGCCATTAATCAGTACTTAGCAGATTTAGTGCCTGAGAAAAAATTGGCGCCGGCTAATGGATCATTGGATCGGGTGCGCGTGCAGTCATGGTTGACTTTCATCGGCACCGAACTTCATAAATCATTTACACCACTTTTCCATCCAAGCTCAGATGATGTGAAAGCTCAGGCAAAAGTCAATATTGATAAACGCTTAACTTATGTGAATAAAGAGTTATCAGGCAAAACTTATTTGGTTGGCGAACAATTCTCAATCGCTGATGCCTATTTATTCACAGTGATTGGTTGGATGGGTTTCTTGGCGATGCCAACAGATGCTTATCCTAATATTCAAGCTTTAGTGGCAAAAGTAGCTGCTCGACCAGCAGTACAAGCAGCGATGAAGGCTGAAGGTTTAATCAAGTAGGATTTGAATCACACTAAATGAAGATACAACTTGCTCCGATTGCTGCTTTATTGAGCACATTATTTTTTAGCATCGGTGCGCAAGCAGCCAGTGAGCAAGATCTTCAAAATAGTTTTGATCCTTATGCAAAAGGATTCCCCCAGTTTCCTGGGGTAAAGCCTGGCTTGGTGATTGATAAAACCAATCTTGAGCAATACAAAGAAATTTTAGATCCTGGTTTGCAATACGTGATTCAAAATGACTGGCATCAAATCAAGGTGGGACCAACCACCCAATTTGAAATTAATCAGAAGTTTATTGCCGCTACCAGGCAGCATCTCAATAAAGCTCAACTCGGTCCAAGGGTTGGCGATATTGATCAGCATATTTCGGGACGCCCTTTTGTTGAGGAACCCGATTTAAAAGATCCGCGTGCTGGAGAAAAGTTGGCTTGGAATTTCAGGGCTGGTGCGGGCGTTGGCGACAGTGGGGTGATTTATCCTTTTTACTGGCGTTATCGTGACTTAATGAGCGGCAAGATTGAGAAGACGATTAAGTTCTCTTTCAATATTTTAAAGTTCAAGCATCGAATTGAGGATCCTGCGCCAGAAATTAAGCCCAACGCTGCTGATTTAGCCGTGGCTATTTACGCCAAAGTTTACGAGCCACAAGATCTTAAAAATACCCAACTTTTAATTTTGCATGCTGATAACGATCACAAACCTCAAGATGCTTATATGTATCTGGGTTTTCAACGACGCGTGCGTCGCATGGCGCCCGGTCAATACACCGATGCCTTTTTAGGTTCGGATGTCATGATTGAAGATTTTGAAGGTTTCAATGGCCGTATTTCTGATATGAAATGGCATTACAAGGGGGCTCAAAATCTTTTATTACCGATGTTTAACCACCGTGACATGAAGTTGGCAACAGACTTACCGGTAGAAAAAGATGGGTATCAGTTTATTGATGTGAATGGCCAGGGTGGCTGTTTTCCTGATATCACCTGGCAATTGAGGAAAACTTTTATCTTGGAAGTTGAACCACTGGATCCTAAACACCCTATTAGTAAACGACTATTTTATTTAGATGCTCAATCGATGCACATTGTTCGAGCATTGATTTACGATCGAAAAGGGCTGTTGTGGAAAGTTGGCACCTTAGGGAAAACTCATCCTGATGCACATTTGCCGCAAAATAAAGATTTGGGTAGTCCGGTCGACGATATTTTTTCTGCTGTCGACGTTCAAACCAAGCGTTGCACCACTGGACAATTCAAGGCGAGGGTCGATCACAAGGCAAACCCTCCATCACTCTTTCAAGTTCAAAACTTGAGGGGTGGCGATTAAATAAGCAGTTTTTGATCCATATCTAGTGATTAAGGGTAAACCTGAGTAGCCCTGAACGTTGGGCAAGCGCAATCTGTTACCTGAATTCCTAGGATTTACCCTTAAATCTCGAGAAAACTGTAATATTTCGGGAATATTCGAGATATCATTCGATTGTTAAAAATTAGGCTATTCTTAATAGTTCCTTAGGGCATAGGTGACGATATGGTTGAAGAGTTTGATACAAAGAAGAGATTTGTTAGGTTTATCGAAAAGCGTGATGATGATTTTGTATTGTTTGAATTCGCAGTGGGTGAGCCTGAAATTTTCGCTGAAATGATTTTAAAAGCAGAAGATTATGAGATTTTCTGCAAAGAGCAAGGCGTCGTCATGATTGATGAGGATACAAATCCAATCGATAAAGACAATGACTTTGAGTGGCGCTTGCGTGATGCAACAGACAAGAGGCTGGATAAGTAACTGGTCTGGTGCAAAAAGAAGATAAATTTTTACTATAAACAATCAGGAAAATTAAGATGGCAAACGTATTTATTGCATTTCAATCGAACCAAGATAGTCGCTATATTGTTGAGGCAATTGTGGAAGACAACCCTCTGGCGGTTGTAGATGAGCAACCTGCTATGGTGAAAATCGACGTGCCCAATCGCTTGGTGATCAAGCGTGCAACTGTTGAAGAAAAAATGGGTCGAGAGTTTGAGTTACAAGAAATGCACATGCATCTGATCACCCTTTCTGGTAACGTTGATGAGGATGATGATCAGTTTGTTTTAGAGTGGAAATCTTGATCCTTATTAAATGAGATGCTGAATGGATCGCTCATTAGCTTGAGCGATTTATTTTTTGTTAAAAGTTTTTATTTGTGAGTTTTTATGTCATACGAACTAACCATTGAGCCACTAGGTCAAACAATCGAAGTTGAAGACGGTCAGACGATCTTAGATGCGGCTTTAAGAGCTGGTATTTACTTGCCTCATGCTTGTTGCCACGGTTTGTGTGCAACTTGTAAAGTTCAAGTGGTCGATGGTGAAGTAGAGCATGGTGAGGCGTCTACTTTTGCCTTGATGGATTTTGAGCGTGAAGAGCAAAAATGTTTGGCTTGTTGTGCAACATTGCAAAGTGATGTCACGATTGAAGCGGACATTGATGAAGATCCAGATGCGCGTGTTATTCCAGTGGTTGACTATGAGGGAGTTGTTTCTAGAATTGAAAATCTAACGCCGACCATCAAAGG
>JBEIOY010000055.1:0-8030 GCA_040377355.1 Burkholderiaceae bacterium
GAAAAAGTCAGAAGAAATCTGTGGTGGGTGCTGACGGGGTCGAACCGCCGACATTCGCCTTGTAAGGGCGACGCTCTACCAACTGAGCTAAGCACCCACAGAGAAACGAGAGTATACAGTACCTTCATTCCCACTGCAAATTTCAAACTGTTAAGTTAAACAAGTCCTTCTCACAAAGGCTGATGAGGCCTTTATGTGAAGGTATTTTTAAAACAAAAATCAATGTTTGAGAACATCTCCTGAGCTGGCTTGAGCAGATTTACTTGCTTCAGCAGCTTTGGCGATTTCTTCAGCAGTTAACTCAGGCAAGGCTTCTGGCATTTTTTCTAATGCCAATTCCAAGACTTTATCAATCCATCTGACCGGAACAATCTCAATCGCGTTTTTAACGTTATCAGGAATATCGGTCAAATCTTTGATGTTTTCTTCAGGAATCAAAGCCAATTTGATGCCACCTCTGTGAGCTGCCAATAGTTTCTCTTTCAAGCCACCAATCGGCAAGACCTCGCCACGCAAAGTGATTTCACCGGTCATGGCAACATCAGCTCTGACTGGAATTCCCGTCAAGACTGAGACCAAGGCAGTGGTGATAGCGATACCTGCAGACGGACCGTCTTTGGGTGTAGCGCCTTCTGGGAAGTGAATGTGAATATCTTTCTTTTCAAAAGACTCTTCAGTGATACCCAGCTTGCGTCCACGTGAGCGAACCACTGAGCGAGCTGCCTCAACAGATTCTTTCATCACGTCTCCTAATGAACCAGTGCGAATTGTGTTGCCCTTACCAGGCATCACAGCTGCCTCAATGGTCAATAAATCGCCGCCCACTTCAGTCCAGGCCAAACCTGTGACTTGACCCACTTGGTTTTGCTTAGCAGCTAAACCATAGTCATAGCGACGCACAGATAAGAACTTATCCAAGTTCGAACCATCGACTTTGATCGGTGCAGCTTCTTTTTTGAGCAACAAAAGTTTGACAACTTTGCGGCAGATTTTGCTGATTTCACGCTCAAGCGCACGCACACCTGCTTCGCGGGTGTAGTAACGAATAATGTCACGTATCGCTGATTCATCCACCACAATTTCACCAGCCTTCAAGCCATTGCCTTTGATCTGCTTAGGCAATAGATAGCTCAATGCAATGTGAGTTTTTTCGTCTTCGGTATAACCGGCCAAACGAATCACTTCCATGCGATCTAGCAAAGCACTTGGGATGTTCAATGAATTAGAGGTAGCGACAAACATCACATCTGACAAGTCATAGTCAACTTCAACATAGTGATCTTGGAAAGTATGATTTTGTTCAGGGTCTAAAACTTCAAGCATCGCACTCGCAGGATCGCCACGGAAATCCATGCCCATCTTGTCAATCTCGTCTAACAAGAACAATGGATTACGCACACCCACTTTGGTCAAGCTCGCCAAAATTTTGCCAGGCATTGATCCAATATAGGTGCGACGGTGACCACGAATCTCTGATTCATCACGCACGCCACCCAAGGCCATGCGCACAAACTTGCGGTTTGTAGCGCGAGCAATCGATTGACCCAAAGATGTTTTACCCACACCAGGAGGGCCAACCAAACATAGAATCGGAGCCTTCACTTTTTCAACACGCTGTTGAACTGCGAGGTATTCCAAAATGCGTTCTTTGACCTTATCTAAACCATAGTGGTCTTCGTTCAACACTTTTTCAGCATTGTTTAAATCATTATTGACCTTGCTCTTCTTTTTCCAAGGCAGGTTCACCAATGTTTCGATGTAGTTACGAATCACTGAAGCTTCAGCTGACATCGGTGACATCAATTTCAATTTCTTCATTTCTGATTCAGCTTTTTTCAAAGCTTCTTTAGGCATCTTGGCAGCTTTGATGCGTTTATCGAGTTCTTCGATATCAGCACCCTCTTCACCTTCGCCCAATTCTTTCTGAATGGCTTTGACTTGTTCATTCAAGTAGTACTCACGCTGACTCTTTTCCATTTGACGTTTGACACGTCCACGGATGCGTTTTTCAACTTGAAGAATGTCGATTTCACTTTCAAGGTGAGCCAAAATTGCTTCAAGACGCTCAACCACGGTTGGCAATTCTAGAAGTCTTTGCTTCTGGTCCAACTTGATTGGCAGGTGCGAACAGATAGTGTCGGCCAAACGACCAGCATCATCAATGCCTTGCAAAGTAGCGAGGATTTCTTGGGGAATCTTTTTATTGAGTTTGACGTATTGATCAAACTGAGAAACCACCGCGCGGCGCAAGGCTTCAATCTCTGGCACTTCGCTAGAAGCGATTGCTTGAGGCGTGGCTTCACACATGAAATATTCCAAACTGTCTTCAACGTTGGCAACATCAGCACGTTGAGTTCCCTCAACAAGCACTTTGACGGTGCCGTCTGGCAATTTGAGCATTTGTAAAATCTTGGCAATACAGCCCACTGTGTATAGATCTTCTACAGCAGGCTCGTCTTTGGCAGCCGTTTTTTGTGCAACCAATAGGACGCTTTTGCCAGATTCCATGGCAGCTTCTAGAGCTTTGATAGATTTAGGTCTACCCACAAACAATGGAATGACCATGTGTGGGAATACCACCACATCTCTTAGCGGCAACAATGGCAGCTGGATGGGTTCAGAAGGAAGTAACAAGTCACCAGGCATGGTTTATCTCCAAAATGTGTTTGTATTTTCCTACGTAGTAAGAATACATTGAATTTGGGTCTGTTTTACTCAAAAACAAGGGTAAAAACTAAGAAAATTGATAAAAAAATGCATTTTTCTCATCTTTTCATCCATTTTTTCTTTGCCAGAGACTATTTTAAGGAGGAAAAATGAAAAACCCCCTATTTAGGAGGTTTTTTCTGTTTAAACAGTCTTAAATACTATATTTAGTTCAAACAGAAGTTCTTACGAAGCAGCCTTCTCAGATGCTTCTTGATAGAGCATCAAAGGTTTGCCGTCCCCATTGATGGTGTTCTCGTCGATGACCACGCGTTGCACGTTTTCTAGACTTGGTAAGTCATACATCACATCCATCAAGGCATGCTCGATGATTGACCTCAAACCACGGGCACCTGTTTTACGGGCGATGGCTTTTTTAGCGATGGCACTCAGCGCATTAGGACGAATTTCTAGTTCAACGCCTTCCATGTCTAACAAGGCTTGATATTGTTTTACTAAGGCATTGTTAGGTTCTGTGAGGATTTGTACCAAGGCGGCCTCATCCAATTGAGTCAAGGTGGCCACCACTGGTAAACGACCAATCAATTCTGGGATCAAACCAAATTTGATCAAATCTTCGGTCTGAACTTCTTTGAGAAGCTCAGAGATTGAGCGATCATCTTTGCCGCGCACTTGGGCACCAAAACCGATGCCGGCTGTGACGGTGCGTTGCTGGATCACTTTTTCCAATCCGTCAAAAGCGCCGCCGCAGATAAACAGAATGTTGGTGGTATCAACTTGCAAGAAATCTTGATTAGGATGCTTGCGACCACCCTGAGGTGGCACAGAAGCCATCGTGCCTTCGACTAATTTCAAGAGAGCTTGCTGAACACCCTCACCTGATACATCACGAGTGATTGATGGGTTGTCTGATTTACGTGAGATCTTATCGATTTCATCGATGTAAACAATGCCCTTTTGTGCTTTTTCAACGTTGTAGTCACAGGCTTGTAAAAGTTTTTGAATAATGTTTTCAACGTCTTCACCAACGTATCCAGCTTCAGTCAAAGTGGTGGCGTCAGCAATCACAAATGGCACATCTAATAATCTCGCCAATGTTTGAGCCAATAAAGTTTTACCTGATCCGGTTGGGCCAATTAACAAGATATTGCTCTTAGCCAACTCAACACCGTTGTGCACAGTTTTTTTGTTTTTTGCAGCACCAGTGGTTTCTATGTGCTTGAGGCGCTTGTAGTGGTTATAGACCGCTACAGCCAATTGTTTCTTGGCGTGATCTTGGCCAATCACATACTGATCAAGACTGGCACGAACTTCATGAGGAGTCGGCAAACCTTCGCGAAGATCTACTTCTGGTAATTGACTGATTTCTTCGGTGATGATGTCAGTGCATAAATCAATGCATTCATCACAAATGAAAACACTGGGACCTGCAATCAGCTTTTTAACTTCGTGCTGACTCTTGCCACAAAATGAGCAATAAAGAGGCTTCTCGGTTGAAGTTGTTGTATCGCTCATCAGTGAACCTCCTGACTATCTTTTGAATTAGCGTTTTTCGATCACTTGATCGATGATGCCATATTCTTTGGCCTGCTCTCCTGACATGAAGTTATCACGATCAGTGTCTTTGGCAATCGTTTCAATGGTTTGACCCGTGCGATCAGACAATATCTTATTCAAACGTTCGCGCAAGTAAAGACTCTCGCGTGCTTGAATTTCAATATCAGAAGCTTGGCCGCGTGCGCCACCCAAAGGCTGATGAATCATCACGCGTGAATTTGGCAATGAGAAACGCTTGTCTTTGGTGCCAGCTGCTAACAAGAATGCGCCCATGCTGGCTGCCATACCCATGCATAAGGTGCTGACATCAGGCTTGATGAACTGCATCGTGTCGTAAATAGCTAAACCAGCTGAAACAGATCCGCCTGGAGAGTTGATGTACAAAGAAATATCTTTCTCTGGGTTTTCGCTTTCTAAAAAAAGCAATTGAGCAATCACCAAATTTGCCGTTTGGTCGTTGACCTCACCCACCATGAACACCACACGCTCTTTCAATAAGCGTGAATAAATGTCATAAGCACGCTCACCACGACCAGATGTTTCTACGACCATTGGAACCATGCCCAAGGCTTGTGTATCTAGTGCGCTATTTTGTGTGTGGTTCATATTCTTTTTATCTCCAGGGTATCCATCAAGAGCCATTCGTTACATTACATCTTGCTGAGTTCTTCAAAGCTTACTGCTTTTTCTGACACTTTGGCTAGACCTGTCACATAAGCCACCACATTATTCTCTAGAACAAGGGCTTCAACATCGGCCAAACGCTTTGGATCGCTGTAATACCAACGCATCACTTCTTTTGGATCTTCGTAGCTAGCTGATTGCTCTTCGATTTCCGCTTTGATTTGCTCAGGCTTAGCTTCTAATGATTGTTGCTTGACCAATTCATTCAAGATCAAGCCAAGCTTCACACGCTGTTCAGCTTGTGAAGTGAATAGTTCTGCAGGAATCGGTGCATCTTTGGCATTAGGCACACCACGAGCTGCCAAGTCTTGACGCGCATTGGCAATCAAACGCTCTTGCTCTTGCGCCACCAAACCTTTGGGCGCATCCATCTCACAAACCTTGACCAAAGATTCCATCACCTGGCCTTTTAACAAGCTCTGTGTGCGACGTGTGATTTCACGTGTCAGGTTCTTGCGAATTTCTTCGCGCATTTTGGCAACGCCTTCAGCAACGCCCAAGGTAGTGGCTAGCTCATCATTCACTTCTGGCAAATATGGCCATTCAACTTTTTTCATCGTGATCGTGAAGTCAGCTGTTTTACCAGCCACGTCTTTACCGTGATAGTCGGCCGGGAAAGCCAATGGGAAAACTTTTTCTTCGCCTGCCTTAAGACCCAAAGCAGCGGCTTCGAATTCTGGCAACATGCGGCCTTCACCCAGAACAAATGCAAAGTTCTCAGCTTTACCGCCAGAGAACTCCACGCCTTCAATCTTGCCGACAAAGTCCACTGTGACTTGGTCACCAGTTTGAGCTGCTGTATTGTCGCCGCCATTACCGTGCTCACCCGCTTCACCACGCACATGGTAGTGAACGCGCTGTTTACGCAAAATATCCAATGTCTTATCGATTTCACCATCATTCACTTCAGTCGTGTGACGTGTGATGTCTACTTTTGTTAGATCACCGATCTTTACTTCTGGGAATACTTCAAATTTAGCGTCGTACACGATTGGATCAGCTGTCATGTCGCTCTTAGGCTCAAGACTTGGCTGACCTGCAATTTTCAAACCTTCTTTTTTGCTGATATCAAAGAATAATTTAGACGCATGATCAAACTGAACTTCAAAGTCCACTTGCATGCCATATTGGGCTTCAACCATTTTCATGGGAACCTTACCAGGACGGAAGCCTGCCATCTTGACTGTTTTTGACAGTTTTTGTAAGCGCGCAGCGCGTGCTTTTTCAGTATCAGCTTTTGGAAAGCTTAGAGTAATTTTACGGTCTAAATTGCCGAGGTTTTCAATCGTTACAGACATGCTGGTATCCCGTTTAAGCTAATAAAATTAGGGGCTTAGGGATCAACCGCTCAAGGGTTTTTCCGTGACCACTAGTGAAACACTACAAAAGCTCACTATTCTACATGATGGGCGGGCGAATAGGACGTCTTATGATTCAGTGTTTTATAGGGCTTTTGGTGTTAATCACCATGAAGCGGATTGGCATCCCTAGTCAATCTAGCTAAACTACCGAATTCATGAATTAGGCAAATGGAAAGAATAGCAAAATGAAGATGATTCAAGAATTCCGCGCTTTTGCGGTTCGAGGAAATGTGATTGACTTGGCTGTGGGTGTGATCATTGGTGGCGCCTTTGGCAAAATCGTTGACTCCGTGGTGGGCGACGTGATCATGCCGATCATTGCCTGGATGATTGGTGGGAAACTAGATTTTTCTAATTTATTCATAGTGTTAGGAAGCATTCCTGAGAATGTACCTATGACTTTAGATGCCCTCAAAAAGGCTGGTGTACCGCTATTTGCCTACGGTAATTTTTTAACGATCACCCTCAATTTCGTGATTTTGGCCTTCATCATTTTCCAAATGGTCAAAATCATTAATCGCATTAAACTCCAGGACGAAGCAGATTCACCAGCGCCTCCAGTGCCTGAAGATATTCAGTTACTCAGAGAAATCAGAGACAGTTTGAAAAAATAAGGAAAGAAGATGATCACCACTCCATCAGGTTTGCAGTATGAAGACACGATCTTAGGATCTGGCGCAGAAGCCACAAAAGGTCAGTATGTGTCAGTTCATTACACAGGTTGGCTGTATGAGAACGGCCAAGCAGGTTCAAAGTTTGATTCAAGCAAAGATCGCAATGATCCTTTTGAGTTCCCTTTGGGCGGCGGCATGGTCATTCGCGGTTGGGATGAAGGCGTTCAAGGCATGAAAGTCGGCGGTACACGTCGCTTGGTGATTCCATCTGACTTGGGCTATGGCTCATCTGGTGCTGGTGGCGTGATTCCACCGAATGCAACTTTGCTATTTGAGGTGGAGTTGTTGGCTGTTTAAGGAATGATTTAATTTCTGATTCAATAAAAAGCCTCGATTAGTCGAGGCTTTTTTATTTGAATGACTATTAAGCATTGAAATAAAAAAGGTTCCACCAAATTCATGCCATCATGCTATAATGCAATCATGCTGCATGAATTGGAGAGAACCATGGGCGTAGTCATCGATCACCAAGTTATTAAATCTATAGGCTCAAGTGGACAAATTTCACTTGGGAAGGAGCATGCTGGTCGTCAAGTTCTAATTGAAAATCCTGAACCTGGTGTTTGGGTCATTAGAACCGCCACAGTAATTCCTGATAATGAGAGATGGATTCATACGCCAACAGTTAAAAAGAATTTAACTGCAGCCTTGGCATGGGCAGAAAAAACTCCAGCAAAAGCCAGCGATTTATCAAAGTTAAAGATATCAAAAACTCATGGCGCGAAACGTAAAGCCTGAGTTATTAGTAGAAATTGATCTTAATAGCCCCTCATTTCAATCAACCTGGAACGATCTAGAACAAATTGAACAGGAGAAGGCAATTGCTACCTTCGAAAAACTGACTCAACTGACCTGGAATCAAGTCTACAAAGATAAAGGCTTGAGGTGGGAAAAAATTAACAGCATTCAAGCGCCTCAAGGTATTGATGCACTCTATTCATTCCGGGTTAGCAAATCAATACGTGGAATTGGGTTCAGGCAAGATCATTTTTTAAGGGTTCTATTAATTGAACCCGATCATGACGCAGCCTACGGGAAAAAATAAAGGAAATCCTTAGGATTTTTGAATCAATGCAATGGCTTGCAC